>DTSC01000271.1 GCA_012965625.1 Flavobacteriales bacterium
TATCATTGGGCAAAGCAAAGTATTTGTTGCATCATTATTTTCCAAATATCCTTGTGCCAATGACTCTAGCGAATTGATCGCAATTAAAGGAATGTCAAGCGCATAGCACAAGCCTTTTGCTGTAGATACGCCAATTCTCAATCCAGTATAAGAGCCTGGGCCTTTGCTTACAGCAATGGCATCCAGATCTTTTGCAGAAAGTCCTTCTTCTGATAATATTTGTTCTATAAAAATCGTGATGCTAGATGCGTGTGAACGATCAACTTTTGTTTCTTTGAAAGAAATCAAAGTGCCATTTTTTCCCAACGCAACAGAACACACCCTGGTTGCAGTTTCTATATTTAAAATCAGTCCCAAAAAGTTCTATATAAATTGCTGACAAGAGGGTTTAATCTTCAGATGAAGAATACAATTCATCTTTTGTTACTTTCTCAACCCTGGCACCATCCTTTAGCTTTTTTGAGATCGCAGAATAGGGCCCAATTATGACATTCAAACTATCTCCTAATCCCTTTTTAATCTCCATAAAATCATTGTCCTGAATACCAATCTCCACCCAATACAAAGATGACTTACCATCTTTATAAACAAAGACACACTCCTCTTTTTTTCCTGCTTTTTTGGATTTAGAGGCATCCTGGGTTGCCCCAGAATCTCCATCAGTCTCTGCTGATTTTTCTTTTTTTTTCGTTTCATCTGGTACGGCTGCTGTATCTTCTCTTATGGTAACCGCCTGAATAGGAACAGCATAAACATAATCTGCTATTTCAGTCCTTATTTCAACCGTTGCTGACATTCCAGGCCTAAATGGCAATATACCTGGATTGACAGAATCAATAAGATCCTCATATGAATCTTGTAATATCCTGATCTTTACAGTAAAGTTTGTAACCTGATCTGATCCAACACCTTCAGTATTGGCAGAATTTGCCACTTCAGTAACAATCCCCATGAACTCTCTATCCAGGTAAGCGTCAACTTCAATTTCTGTAGTATCTCCTTTGTTCACTCTTACAATATCATTCTCATTTACTTCAACAGAAACCTCCATCTCGTTAAGATTTGCCAGTCTCATCATTTCTGTTCCCGCCATTTGGGAGGTACCTACCACTCGCTCGCCCTTTTCTATTGCAAGCATATACACAATCCCTGTTACGGGAGCATATATCATCGTTTTGGACAGATTGTCCCTCGCCTCTTTCAATGAAGCAGCGGCGCTTTCAATATTGTATTGGGAAGCTATCATCGTTTGTTCCGCAACATCCAGGTTAGCTGAAATCCCTTCAAATTCAGCATCAGAAATAACTCCTTCTTCCCACAATTTCTTGTTTCGCTTAAAAGTAGCTTCTGCTTCAATAAATCGAGCCTTGGAGTTGGCAAGATTTGCCTTTGCAGTATTTAATGAGGCCGTAACTCTATCTACATTTGATAAATAAATGTCCGGATTGACCTTTGCCAGCAGATCTCCTTTCTGAACCTTGTCACCCTCTTTAACCAGCAAGTCTGTTATCTCTCCTGAAACATCAGGGCTTATCTTGACCTCCACTTCAGGTTGAATTTTTCCATTTGCCGCTACCGTTTCTATGATCTGTCGCCGCTCTACCATCTCTGTAATAACCTGAATCATATCAGATTTGCCAAACCATTCCAGCTTCTTGCCAACAATTGCCAAAATAATGAGGGCAACAACAATAATTACAAGAATCTTAAATGTTTTATTCATAAGGATGTTCTTTAAGCATTAGCAAAGATAAAAACCTGATCGTTTATTAAAAATCATTAAAATGCTAACGAATTGCCCTGGTAAAATTCAAGGATTTTCGTTTTATATACATAATCGTATTTTGCCTGCAAAGCATCTGATTCTGCTTTACTTAGCTTGTTTTTTGAATCATTGAATTCAATAGCCGTTACCATTCCAACATCAAATTTTTGCTTTACATGTTTAAAGGCTTCTTCCAAAGCGGCAACCGTACGTATATAAGCCCGGTATTTATCCAGGGCAGCAACCGCTTGCATATAGGCCCTTTGAATGTCTTCTTTCAGCTTATTCTTCTCCAACTGCAGGCTATATTCAGCATTTTTTAATGAAATAATGGCCTGGTTAATCCCTGTTTTGGTTTGCAGGCGGTTAAAGATGGGAATGGAAAGATTAAAACCAATGTTCTTGTTCACGTTATCACTTATTTGATCACCAAAGGGGGTCGTTTCAGAGACATAAGAAGTATAGGGCATCAGCACATCATCTCCAGTGCTTGTATATCCCAATGGGACATAGGTGGTAGTTTGGTCTATGATCCTACTTCTGGCATCAGAATAGCCGGTACCATAAGAACCTCCAAAGGTAAGCGTAGGAAACATCCACCCCTTAGCAACGGCCAGGCCCTTCTCCTTACTGATCAACTGATGGTTGGCTGCTTTTATTTGTGGCAAGACCGCAAGAGCTGCATCATATACCTGGCCTGAAGTACTCAAAACCTTGGAGTTTTGGCTTATTTCAATTTCCGGAATTGCTATATCAAATTGGCTGGAGGGCTCTAGGTCAAGAAGCTGCTGCAGCGTAAGCAATGAAAGTTTAAGGTTATTCCTGCTTTCTAAATGCTGGAGCTCATCAAGTGAATACTGGGCTTCAATTTCCAGAAGATCGCCTTTAGGGAGGCTTCCTGCTTTTACTAATTTTTGTGTTCTCTCCACCTGGCCTTTGGTTATCTCAACCTGTCTCATGGTAATATCTTCCAGTTCCATATTAAAAAGAACCTGCAGATAATTTCCTGCAATAGCCAGGGAAATATCATTTGCTGATATATCAGAATTGTATTGGGAGACCAGAAGGTCTTGTTCATTTTTCTTTATCGTATAATAATTCCTCATCCCTGAGAATAAGGTAACATTTCCACTAACCGAAAAGCTATTGGAAAGCACACGATCACTTACAAAGTCGTTGGTAAAAGGGTCCACCGTACGGCCAAAATTATAGCTGTGTGAGGCGTGGGCATTTACATTAGGTAGCAGGGCAGCTTTTGATTGTTTTAAATTATATTCTGCAACATTAACCCCAAGCTTGCCCTGTTTTATTTGAATGTTGTTCGCCAGAGCATGGTCAACACATTGCTTCAGCGTCCAAACCTTTTCCTCCTGGGCCTTGGCATCAAAGGCAAAATAAGGGAGGGCAAATAAAAAGAGTATTGCTATGTAGCTTTTTTTGATCAAAATAGATTCTTTTTGCTTTTGGCTTCTATGGAACGAGGGATCTCTTTATTTATTTGCTCGAAATGGCCTTTGAAAAAGGAGACTACAATACTTGTGCTTTTTCCAGCTTCTTATCATGTTGTTTCAATTTAGGCTGGACCAAATATACAAAATTCCCTATCTTACATTATTTACGGATTTGCTTTAGCATCATAACAGGAACCAACCTGTTAAAACAATTTGATCATGAATTTGTTTTTTAATGTTCAATGCTGTAATTTCCTGCTTTTATTTTTTCTATGAAAAAGAATCTGTTACTGTTGGGCATATTCCTCTTTATGTTCCATCAATGGGGCATCTCTGATCATGCTATTGAAGATGCTAGCTCCCAGGAGGTTAAAAGCGATTTCCATTTTACTGAGAACAAAGGGCAATTGGATCAAAAAGTACAATTCCACACTAAATTACATATAGGTGATATTTATTTTGAAAAAACCGCCTTTACCTTTGATCTATATTCTGCTGAAGATTTAGATAAAGCGCATGAGTTTAGACACAGCGGAAGAGACAGAAAAAGGGGAACAGAGGCGCCCATTATACTGAGAAAAGGGGTTTATCAAATGCAATTTATTGGTGCTAATGCCAACCCACACCTATTCCCTGAAGAACAAAAAGAAGGGCTGAAAAACTATTTTATTGGTAAGGACCAGTCCAAATGGGCTTCTAGTGTTAAAAGCTATACGTGTTTAAATTACAGAAACCTATATGACAAGATAGATGCCAAAATACATACCAAAAACAATCACTTGAAATATGACTTTATCGTTAAACCAGGCGGAGACCCAGCAAAGATCAAAATAAATTACAAGGGGGTAGAAAGCTTGCAAGTTAAAGAGGGGGCCTTAGAGATTTGGCTATCCGGCATATTAGTAAAAGAACTTAAGCCAATTGCTTATCAAAACATCAATGGAAGAAAAACTGCAATTCCCTGTGAGTTTGTTGTCCAAGGAACAGCCGTTTCTTTCAGGCTGCCACATGGTTATGATACATTTAAAGAACTGGTTATTGATCCAACCTGGGTATTTGCAACATTAACTGGCTCTACAGCAGACAATTGGGGTTTTACCGCCACTTATGATATAGGAGGCAATTTTTATGGTGGGGGAATTGCAGATGGCAGTGGCTATCCTACTACAACAGGTGCCTATAATGTAAATTTTGGAGGTGAGTGGGATGCTGTTATTACCAAATTCAACCCTTTGGGAACTGGCTTAGTCTATTCTACCTACCTGGGAGGAGATGAGGCTGATCAGCCTCACAGTTTGGTTACAGATGTGGCAGGGAATTTAGTTGTTTTAGGTGTAACTTCTTCTGACAATTTCCCAACAACAACAGGGGCTTATAATGAAAATTTTAACCTGGGAGATTTCCTTCTCGAGGATGGAATTTATTACAATAATGGAACAGATATTTTTGTAGCAAAATTAGATGCCAATGGAGCCACATTATTGGGTTCTACCTATATTGGAGGCTCAGCCAATGATGGATTTTCATTGAACCCCAATCTAAAATTCAATTATGCTGACCATGCCAGGGGAGAAGTTGTTTTAGATGCAAATAACACTATTTATATAACATCCTCTACCAGGTCAACTAATTTCCCTGCTCCGGTTGGAAGCCACCAACAAAGCTTGGGTGGCAATTATGATGGTATTGTTTCAAGTTTTTCAGCAGATTTAACAACCCTTAATTGGTCAACCTATTTGGGGGGCAATCAGGGCGATGCAGGATATTCCATTAGAATTAGTGAGGCCAATAATCTGGTTGCTGTTTGTGGTGGCACAAATAGTAACAACATTGGAGCAACATCTGGAGCTCTTAATGAAACAAAAAGTGGTGGCGTAGATGGATATGTTGCTACTTTTAATAAATCTACTGGCACATTAAATGCATTAACCTATTTAGGAACCAGTGCTTATGATCAAGCTTACATTTTAGAAATAGATTCAGATAATGACATCTATGTAACTGGTCAAACAAAAGGAGCTTATCCAGTTGTAGGAACCGGCGTTTATAACAACCCTAATAGCACGCAATTTGTTCATAAAATGGATAATGCTCTAACCACTACAGCCTTTAGCACTGTTTTTGGTTCTGGCAGCAGTACCGTTAATCTCTCTATCACCGCTTTTTTAGTTGATAAATGTGAAAACATATATGTTGCTGGTTGGGGTGGGCTCGTAAATAATGAGGGTACTACTAACGGAATGCCTCTTACTGGAAATGCCATTCAATTAACTACAGATGGAAGCGATTTTTATTTTATCGTTTTAGACAGGGATGCTCAGAATTTGCTTTATGGCACTTACTTTGGTTCAAATGGTGCAGGTGAACATGTTGATGGTGGCACTTCTAGATTTGACAAGCAGGGGACCATTTACCAAGGCGTTTGTGCCGGATGTGGTGGCTTAGGGTTTCCTACTTCTACTGGAGCATATAGCTCCACGAACGGTTCCTCTAATTGCAATTATGGCGGCATTAAAATTAGCTTGGATTTTCAAGGGGTTATTGCAAATGCTGATAATCCAGGAGATATCACCTTATGTTCGAGTCCTTATATCGTAAATCTATCAGCAGGACTAGATCCGCCTCCTAACGCTTTCTGGGATTTTGGAGACGGAGGCACCTCGACTGACATTAACCCAAGTCATACCTATGCCGATACGGGAACGTACCAGATCATGTATGTCGCTATTGATTCAAGCTCCTGTAATATTGCCGACACCGCTTATTTTGCAATCACTTTAATTGCTGCCGAACAATTCAGCGCGGAAATTAACATCCCTCCTTTTGATCCATGTGATGACACCGTATTTGTTGATTTGGAATTTACAGGAACCGGTGCAGATTCATTGGTCTGGGATATGGGTGACAACAACATTATCTATGACGACACCGCCTTCACCTATTTTTATACAGACACCGGTACCTATATAATTACCATGACTGCTTATGATACTGTTTGCAATAACGTCGGCAGTGTTTCTGATACTGTCGTTTTTATTGCTGATTCCACTTCAGCGGATGCTGATGTTCCTGATAACGTGTTCATGTGCGATCCGCCATTTGAAGTGGATTTTAGTACCACGAGCTCTCCTCCGCCCCCATATGTCATCTGGGATTTCGGTGATGGGATTGGCACATCTACCTTGCCTGATGTAACCTATACCTATGCAGACACGGGAACCTATGAGGTAACATATATTGCGATTGACTCGAGCAAATGCGACATTGATGATACTGCTTATTTTACCGTCCAATTTGAGGTAGCAGAGGAATTCAATGCCACCTTTGACATCCCTGTTCTTCCACCCTGCAGAACAACGGACAGTCTATGGGTTCAGCTGGATTTTACAGGGAGTGGTGCTGATTCAATAATTTGGGACATGGGAGATGACAGCATTTATTATAACGACACCATTGTTAATCATGTATATACACAGCCTGGGTATTATTTAATTAGCATGACCGCTTATGACTTGAAGTGTAATAATAATGGGACCATTTACCAATCTGTGGAAATTTCCAAAAGAGGTCAAGATTTCTTTCTCCCCAATGCCTTTACGCCAAATGGGGATGGAAACAATGACTCCCTGTTTGTAAGAGGCCCTGGTATCTCTGAAATTAATTTATCTATTTATAACAGGTGGGGTGAGCTCGTTTTTGAAACAAAAAACAAATCCGAAGGATGGGATGGATCGTTCAACGAGAAAGAGGCAGATCCAGGGGTGTTTGTTTATTATCTATTTGTGCGGTACTGTGATGGTGAAGAATTATTTAAAAAGGGTAATGTGACCTTGATAAAATAAACAAGCATGATCCAAAAACACAACCGTATTGTATCATTGAACTTGCCCCAGATGAAAGTGCTGTTTGCATTATGGTTCTTTGTGCTGTATTTGTTTTCTTCTGCCTGTGTTGCACAGGACATCCATTTTTCGCAATTTAATGCATCCCCATTAAATATTAATCCGGCTTTTACAGGGAGCTTTGATGGAGATTATCGGTTTATGGGAAACTACCGTAGCCAGTGGTCTTCCGTTACCATTCCATATAAAACAATCAGCTTGGGTGCGGATGCCCATAATTTTCTTCAAAATGAAAATGTTGGGGCTGGGGTTTTGATTAATAATGATAAAACTGGGGATTCTCAATTGAAGACCTTTCATTTCATGTTATCAGGATCTTATAAAAAATCATTGGACGAAGACCTCAAGCATCAGCTTATAGGGGGGCTTCAATTAGGTATCGCACAAAAACACATCGATTATGATGACCTGCAGTTTGACAGCCAATATGATGGCTATTTATTTAACTCAGCAGCATCTAATAATGAATCATTTAAAAATGAGGGACAGCTATATCCTATCATCAACTTAGGGGCTTTATGGCAATATCAGAACGAAAGAACTAAGGCAAACTTTGGCTTGAGCTTATACAATGTAAACAGCCCCAAGCAGTCTTTTTTTAATAAGGCTCAAATCAAATTGGATAGGCGGTTAAATATACATGGAGGAGGGCAGGTCCCTCTAAGCAAAAAGGTTGAATTGTTACCAAGCCTATTATACATGAAGCAGGGATCATTTTCCGAATTTATGATCGGCACTTTTGGTAAGCTTATTCTAACCAATGACGCATACCATTATCAGGCAATATACTTAGGTACCTGGTTGCGGACAGGAGATGCTGGATGCTTGGTTGCTGCCATGGACTACGACAATATTAATGTTGGCTTCAGTTACGACCTGAATTACTCAGACCTTCGTGAGGCAAGCAGCAGAAAAGGTGGGTTTGAAATTTCTTTTAGGTATATAATTAAGGATAAACCGATTGGAAGGGTTAAATACACCATTTGTCCTGATTATATCTAAACAAAATTAGACACATGAAGATAATTCGTTTGATGACTGGTCTAGTGTTCTTAATCTGCTTAGGTTCAATAAACAGCTATGCTCAAGGTCTTCAAAAACCCAAAGCACCATCGCTAAACAACTATTCTACATTTGTTTTATTTGGTGATGAAGCTTACGAGGAGAGGGATTATTATGGCGCGTATGTTTATTTCGGGAAAGCATTGAAAGCTGATTCGACAAGCCTGGATTTGCGTTATAAATACGCTTCGTCCCTGAGGCAATACAATGCCTATAATAAGGCCCTAAAGGGCTACCAGGATCTATACAACATTGATAAAGGACAAGAGTTTCCAGAAAGCTTGTACTGGTTGGCAACGATGCAAAAGAGTAATGGCCAGTACGATGAAGCAAGAAAAAGTTATATGGATTTTGCGAGTGCTTCAGAAGCAAAAGGCGGCTTTTTGCATGAGAAAGCAAAACATGAAGTAAAGTCTTGTGAATATGCTATGGAAATGAACAAAGACCAGGCAAGTGTTGAGATTTCCAATTTGGGCAATCAGGTTAATTCGTCAAGTTCTGAGTTTAGCCCTATATTGGCGAATGACTCAGTTTTGTATTTTTCATCATTACGCCCAAAATATAGGGACAGCAGGAAAACCATTACTGATGTAGGCAGCATAATAAAAATTTATAAAGCCGAAAAAACCAACTATGGTGTTTGGAAAATGATTGGAGCCTTGGATACAACGATAAACCAAAGCATCCGGCATTCAGCTAATGGAAGCCTGAGTCCTGATAAAAAACGCTTGTATTTCACGCGTTGTTCAGAGGACAACGTATGTATAATTTATGTTTCTAGCCTTATGGATGGAATTTGGGAAAAGCCAGTAAAACTAAACAGTGACATTAATCAGGAAGGATCTACTGCAACCCAACCTATGGTAGCTATGGTACATGGCGAAGAGGTCTTATTCTTTGTGTCTGACAGGAAAAGAGGTGAAGGCAAACTAGACATTTGGTATTCAATATTGTCTTTTGAAGATAAGATCAAATATAGCAAGGCAAAGCCAATTGCTGGAGGAGTTAATTCAAAAGGAAATGAGATATCTCCATATTATGATTCTGGAAGTAACACTTTATATTTCAGCTCTTCCTGGCATTATGGATATGGCGGCTTTGATATTTTTAAATCATATGGAAGCTACAAGCGCTTTACGCTTCCTGAAAATCTAGGTCATCCTTATAATTCAATTGCAAATGATATATATTTTTCTATTCATACTTCAGGGACAAATGGGTTTTTTGCTTCAAACAGGTCTGAATCATTTGCAATAGAAGGAGAAATATGCTGTAATGATATTTATAATTTTAGCATAAATGAACCAATTGATCCCAT
>DTSC01000272.1:0-9201 GCA_012965625.1 Flavobacteriales bacterium
TTTAAAAATATTTGAAGTTATGATGAAGAACAAAAATATCCTCTATGGGTCCTCAATCTTAATCCTTTTATCTGCATTACTTCTGGTTATTCCTTTTGGAATTAAGGAAAGTGCCAGATATAGCCCTCGAGAGGTGAAATTTAACCAGGCGTATTCCAAGAATTCTCATGGGATTGCTGGAGCACTAGAGTATTATCATCAAAGAAGAAAAAACATTAATACTGGAAAGGTTGAGATTGCTGATATGCTTAAAGCAGAGAGAGAAGTTGCTGATTTTGGATCCGTGAACAAATCGTCTTCCCTGGGGCTGGATTGGATAGAAATGGGTCCAAATGATGTTGGTGGAAGAACCAGGGCCATTTTAATAGATAAGAATAATCCATCAAGAATGTATGCGGGAAGCGTATCAGGTGGTTTATATATATCAAATACCGGAGGCTTTTCCTGGGTTGCCTATGATGATAAAATGAATAATTTGGCTATAAGCAGTATATGTCAATCAGCTAACGGTGATATTTATGTAGGAACTGGTGAAAATCTTGGTGTTTATCCTAATGGTGTTGTCGGCAGTGGGACTGTCGGTAGAGGCATCTTTAAATCTACAGATAATGGAGCTACTTTTGATTCTCTTCCTTCTACGGTTCCTTCTGATTTGGATGATAATTCTACTGCCTGGGCTTTTGTTTCACGCCTGGCTGCGGATCCCTTTGATAATTTAAAAATTTATGCGGCTACAAATGGAGGATTAATGATAACTATTGATGGGGGGGGTACCTGGACCCAGGCAATCAGTGGGACCTATGATGATGTGAAGGTTGGTTCAGATGGTGCTGTGCTGGCAGCCAGGAGGAATAACAACGATGCAAAAGCATACTTGCTCAAACCTGGTGAGAGCATTTTTACAGAAATTACAGATTCTCTCCCAGGTGTTGGAGGTGCACATAGATTGGAAATGGCTATTGCCCCTTCTGATCCTTCGTATATGTATTGCTGTGCCACTTCTGGAAGTCTTCATAATTTGTACCAATCTAAAGATGGTGGTACTACCTGGAATATTATTGTTCCTGAGGGTGGGGATGCAGTTTTTAGTGATCAGGGCAGCTATGATTTAGCACTGGCTGTTTTTCCTGATGATAAAGAACGTGTAATAGTTGGAGGTGTTGAATTGTACGCCTGGTCTGCGGCAGACAACACATGGGATTTAATTGCTTTGACCAATGGGTTCCCACCGCATTTATATGTGCATGCCGATAAGCATACAATTGTTTTTTCTCACAGCTATGGTGTTTCTGATTACACCTTCTTTATAGGTACAGATGGTGGAGTATATGCTTCAGGTGATGGTGGGAACACTTACGCTTCAATGAATACAGGGTATAGTGTTACCCAGTTTTATGCTATGGGCACTTCCAGGGAAGGATGGGTTGCAGGCGGAACCCAGGACAATGGAAATCCCTTTATAGATTTTACTGGGGCTACAACGAAATCCCAAACGCGTAACCTTCCTAGCGGAGATGGTGGTTATATGCAGTTTTCAGTGATTGATCCTCAAGCATTTTTTTGGGAATCCCAAAATGGAGGATCTGCAAGGAGGTCTCCTGAAATGGGTTCCGGAGCAGGTGATCTTTTTGTAAATTCTATGTGTGCTGGACCATGTGATGAGGGCTATGATGAAGGTCCTTGGGTAACCCCTTTGGTGCATTGGGAGAGCTTTAATGATTTGAGCAGCACTGACTCTATACAGTTTGTTGCGGATCAGGAATATGCTGCGGGCTCTACTATCATTATTGAATCCAGGAATGCATCCTATCCCTTTAAGTTTGTTAATCCAACGGCCCTTTCTGTTAACGATACCATTATGATCCAGGATATAGTATCATCAAAGCTATTGGCTTGTTTGTATTCTGGAGTATGGATGACCAAAGATGTATTGGACTTTTCTAAGGAGCCCGAGTGGTACAAGATCTCCGGTAGAATCGGTACCTGTGCAGAATTTTCTGCTGATGGGGATGTGGTGTATATTGGTAGTGGATCAGATGTTTACCGAATATCAGGCCTATTGGGGATCAAGCCTGGCGATCTTTCTACAGATGAACCGAATGGATCTGCAATTCTTAATACTACGTTGACGGAATATGAACTGGACTTTGGAAACTCTCAACAGGTTAATGGCCTTGGCGTTGATCCTAATGATGCGGATAATTTATTGATTACAACCGGGAATTATGGATCTCCTAATCATGTGCATTTGTCGTCGAATGCTCTTAGTGTTCCCACTACTTTTAATTCCATTCAAGGTAACCTGCCGGAAATGCCTGTATATGATGGCATCATTGAAATGCATAACCCTAATGTGGTGGTTATAGCTACGGAATATGGTATATGGTCCACTATCAATGCCTTTGATACACCGGCTAATGTTACATGGACGAATGAGAGCAATGGTTTTCCACGTGTACCTTCATTCATGATTTTACAACAGACCCATGCGAATAACTCATGCAATGGGGTGATTAATGCTGGAAATATTTATGTGTGTACGCACGGCAGGGGTATTTGGAGGTCAGAAAATTACCTGAAACCACAAGACACGTCGGCTTGCGACCTGCCCGTTGGAATTGATGAATCTTCTATTACATCTGGTGTAGAGATAGATTTTCATCTATATCCAAACCCTGCATCTATGGGTATTGCTAATATTAGCTATAACATAAATCGTTCATCTTCGGTCAATATCAAGATTTACAGCATTTCTGGCCAGATTGTACAGGACTTGGCTTTGGGTAAAAAATCATTTGGCCAGCATAAAGAGACAATTGATGTAACAGAACTTAAGGCTGGCACTTACTTTGTAAGCTTGGTTGTTGACGGATATCAAAAAACAGAACGTTTGGTCTTGTTGCGATAAGTCAAAAAATGCATATATAATAGAAAAAGGCTTCTCAATATTGAAAAGCCTTTTTTATGCCCAATAAACGCTTTTGCTAAAAACAATATTTGTTTTCTTCTGATATTTTGGAAGCAATCCTTCTCCTGGCTTCTTTGGTATTTAATGGTTCAACTTTAGTGAATCGTTTTAGTCCCATTGTCATCATCCGGAGCTCGTCACCTTCAGCAAAACTATTCAAAGCATTTTTGCCATTTCTGTTGATGCGGTCGGCGGAGTCATAAATAAAGACTCGAACCATATCCAATTGTAATTCATTTTCTGTTTCTCCATTCATATTAACCATTTTCTCTACGCGCAATAATGTTGATTCAGATGCATATACATCCATAACCATGTCAGCAATATTCATCAAAACTTCTTGTTCATTGGCCAGCTCCATCATTAGCTTCTGGGCTGCTGCACCTGCAACCAATAATACAGCCTTTTTATAATTTGCTATGTATTTCTTTTCAGGGCCAAATAAGGAGGTGTCAGGGTCACTAAAATCTGGTACAGACAGCAATTCATCTGCAACAGCTTTGGCGGGCCCCATTAGGTCTAATTCACCCTTCATCGCACGCTTCATGATCATATCGATCGCAAGCATCCTGTTGATTTCGTTGGTGCCTTCAAAGATCCTGTTAATTCTAGAATCCCTGTAGGCACGTTCCATCGGTGCGTCGGCAGAGTATCCCATTCCTCCATATATCTGTACTCCCTCATCAACGACGTAATCCAGCGTTTCAGATCCGAACACTTTGAGAATTGCTGCCTCAATAGCAAATTGCTCAACTCCTTTCAGCATGGCATCTACCTCATCGAGCCCTTCCTCTTTATATGAATTGATGGCATCATCAATATTTTGCCCACATCGGTAGGTGGCTGATTCCGTCGCAAAAGTTCTTATGGCCATCTCACCAATCTTATGTTTGATGGCTCCATATTGACTAATTGCTTTTCCAAACTGTTCTCTTTCATTGGCATATTTTGCCGCCAGTGTAATAGCATTTTTGCAGCCTCCCATACAAGCTGCTGATAGCTTAATCCTGCCTATGTTAAGGACGTTCAATGCAATCTTGAAGCCCAACTGTCTCTCTCCTAGAAGGTTCTCTGAAGGCACCTTGCAGTCATTAAAAAAGACTTGCCTTGTAGATGACCCCTTAATGCCCATCTTCTTCTCTTCTGGATTTAAGGTGATTCCTCCGAATTCCTTTTCAACTATAAATGCAGAGAGGTTTTTATCATCTTCTATTTTAGCAAAAACAATAAAAATATCAGCGAATCCACCATTGGTAATCCACATTTTCTGTCCGTTTATGAGATAATGTTTCCCATCCTTGCTAGGTATTGCTTGTGTTTTTCCTGAGTTGGCATCAGATCCTGATCCTGGTTCTGTAAGACAATATGCAGCTTTCCATTTACCGGTGGCTAGATTGGGCAGGTATTTGTCCTTTTGCTCTTTATTACCGTAGTAATAAATAGGGCCTGTGCCTATTCCGGTATGGGCAGCCATAGCTACTGTAAATGAATGTCCTGCACCATTGGCTTCAGTAGCCAAAAGGGAGGTGTTAAAATCCTTTCCGAAACCACCATATTCTTCAGGGAGAGAAATTCCCAGCAATCCCAATTTGCCGGCCTTATCTAAAAGGTCAGGGACTAATCCTTCTTCCTGGCTATCAATGCGGTCCAATATCGGCCAGATCTCTTTCTCAATAAAATCCCTGTTTGTTTGAGCGATCATCTGCTGTTCTTCATCCCATTGTTCTGGAATAAAAATATCATTAGCATCCGTTACTTTAATCAGGAATTCGCCACCTTTTATGGCTTTTGTCGCTGTTTTTTCTTCAGTTTCCATTAAATCAAATTTTGTTGTTACACTTAATAATTGTTTGTTCTCTTCTTTTAATTGAGTAATTCAAAGATTCCTGCTGCACCCTGTCCTGTGCCAACACACATGGTTACCATACCATACTTTTTCTTCTGTCTTCTCAGTTCATTGAGCACTTGAACCGTTAGCTTTGCGCCGGTACATCCTAATGGATGCCCAAGTGCGATCGCACCTCCGTTTACATTTACGCAACTAGGGTCAAGTCCAGTTTCTTGCAGAACTGCGAGCGACTGAGAGGCGAAAGCTTCATTTAATTCAATCAGATCTATATCTTCTTTTTTCATATTTGCTTGTTTCAGTGCTTTTGGAATTGCTTCTACTGGACCAATTCCCATTACCTTAGGTGCCACACCTGCTACAGCATAGCTTACAAGCCTTGCTATAGGATTGAGATTAAGCTCTTTAACCATTTTCTCAGACATTACCATTACAAATGCTGCTCCGTCCGACATTTGTGATGAATTACCGGCTGTTACAGAACCTTTTGCGGCAAATACAGGTTTTAATTTTCCAAGAGCCTCTATGTTTGTGTCTGCCCTGGGACCTTCATCTATATCAACAATATATTCTCTGGATTGCCTTTTTTCATTCCCATCCACGTAGTTTTCATGGATATTAATAGGGATAATATCATCTTTAAATTTTCCTTCAGCTATTGCTTTAAGTGCTTTTTGATGGGAATTAAAAGCAAATTCATCCTGAGCCTCCCTTTTGATATTAAATTGTTTTGCAACTTCTTCGGCGGTAAGGCCCATGCCCCAATACCAGTCTGGATGATCATGTGCAACCTTTGCATTGGGTACAATTCTCCAGCCACCCATGGGAATCGGAGACATGGTTTCAACTCCTCCTGCAATAATGCAATCTGCTATTCCAGCATGAATCTTAGCGGATGCAATTGCTATGGTTTCCAGGCCTGATGAGCAATACCTGTTAACCGTCATGCCTGGTACTTTTTCCGTATCAAGGCTCATCAAAGAAATGATCCTGCCAATATTCAACCCCTGCTCTGCCTCAGGCATGGCATTGCCAACAATTACATCATTTATTCTGTCTTTGTCAAGTTCGGGAATATCGGCAACCACTTTCTTGATGACCTCAGTTGCCAGATCATCTGCTCTTGTAAACCTGAATTTTCCCCGTGGAGCCTTGCCCACGGCTGTTCGGTATCCTGCTACTATATAAGCGTCCATATTATTTGCTGTTGTAAATTATTTATTTCTATTAAGTTGTTTCTTAACTTAAACTTAGTTTCTAAGGATCTTTCCGGTTTTAATAATGCTTTGAAGGCGCTCAAGTGTCTTGCGTTCTCCACAAAGTGATAAAAATGCTTCTCTTTCCAGATCCAGAAGATATTTTTCTGAAACCAATGTAGGTGCAGATAAATCTCCACCACATAGGACTGATCCTAGTTTTTCTGATATTTTTTTATCATGCTCAGAAATATAATTACCTGCCATCATTGAGTCTGCTCCAACATAAACGATGCCCATTCCAGATTTTCCAAGAACTCTGATATCACTTCTTTCAATGGGCCTTGTATATCCCTCTTCTGCCATATTGATGGCACTCTCTTTGGCATTGGCAATCAGCCTGTCTCTTGACACAGTAACGGTATCATTTCTCTTTCTCATGTAGCCCAAATCAAATGCCTCATAGGCAGAGGTGCTGACTTTTGCAGTTCCAATCGTTAAAAAGCGATCACGCAATGTATTTATCTCCACATCGCCTTCCTTTAGTTCATCAGAAAATCGCAAAGCGAATTCTTTTGTGCCACCACCTCCGGGAATTACACCAACTCCGAATTCAACCAGACCCATATACGTTTCTGCATGCGCAACGACCTTGTCTGCATGGAGGCAGATTTCACAGCCACCACCGAGTGTAAGATTATGTGGAGCAGCAATAACAGGTATATCAGAATAACGCAATCTCATGGTAGTTGACTGAAATGCCCTTACTGCCATGTCAAGTTCATCATATTCCTGCTCAATGGCAAACATAAAGATCATTCCAACATTTGCCCCTGCTGAGAAATGTGCCCCTTCATTAGAGATAATTAAACCTCTATAATTCTTTTCTGCAAGGTCAACGGCTTTGTTAAGGCCCTGAAGAATTTCTCCACCTATTGTGTTCATTTTGGTGTGAAATTCAACATTAATTATTCCGTCTCCTATATCAGTGATTGTACTGCCTGAGTTTTTCCAAATGGTATTGGTGGCAGGAAGGTTTGCAAGAATTATAAAATCATCTGTTCCAGGGATTTTAGAAAATTCTTTGCCTTCATTATTATAATAGTTTTTTGTGCCATTTTCCAGATTGTAAAATGATTCTATTCCATCATCCAGCATATCGTAAACCCATTGTGCTGGTTTTCTTCCTTCTGCTTCCATGGCCTTAAGCGTTTCTTTTACACCTAAAGCATCCCAGGCCTCAAAAGGGCCAAGCTCCCAGGCAAAACCAGCTTTTAGGGCATCGTCAATCTTATATATGTCATCTGAAATTTCTGGTATTCTGTTAGATACGTATTCAAATAATCCATAAAAAGCCTTACGGTAAAATTCCCCAGCTTTATCCTTTCCACTTAATAGAACTTTCATCCTTTTGCTTAAGTCGTCAATCGATTTTGTGAGCTCCAATGTGGGAAATTTCACTCTTTGCTTGGGTTCGTAATCAAGCGTTTTGAGGTTAAGGGAAAGGATGTTGCTTTTTCCTTTATCATCTTTCACTTTCTTATAAAACCCTTGACCAGACTTCGATCCAAGCCAATTATTATCAACCATTTTCGCAATATAATCAGGCATGGTAAACAATGAATGCGCTTCATCATCCTTGCAATTCTCTTCCAGGCCATTAGCCACGTGAACCAAAGTGTCCAGTCCTACAACGTCACAGGTGCGGAAAGTAGCTGATTTAGGCCTGCCCAGTACAGGTCCAGTAAGTTTGTCAACCTCATCAACGGTCATATCCATCTCCTCAACCAGGTGAAAAAGTGCCATAATGCCATAAACTCCAATTCGGTTTGCTATAAAAGCCGGAGTGTCTTTGCATAGTACTGTAGTTTTTCCTAAGAATAGATCACCATATTGCATCAAAAAGTCAATTACAGCTGGATCAGTTTTAGGACTAGGAATAATTTCCAGAAGCTTTAGATATCTTGGTGGGTTAAAAAAGTGAGTTCCGCAAAAATGTTTCTGAAAGTCATCACTTCTTCCTTCGAGCATGGTGTGTATCGGAATACCAGAAGTGTTGGTTGTAATTAAGGTGCCAGGAGTTCTGAATTTTTCAACCTTTTCAAAAACCTGCTGTTTGATATCCAGTCTTTCAACCACGACCTCAATGATCCAGTCACAATCTGAAATATCCTTAAGATTGTCTTCAAAATTACCTGTTGTGATCCTGGATGAAAATTTCTTCCTATAAATAGGAGAGGGGTTAGATTTTAAGGTAGCCTTTAAGGCACTATCGACTATTCTGTTTCTTACATCTTTGTCCTCCAGGGTTTTGCCGGCAGCTTTTTCTTTTTCATTTAATTCATTTGGGACGATATCGAGTAATAGCGCTTTTACACCAATATTTGCAAAATGACATGCAATTCTTGAACCCATCACTCCAGAACCCAATACGGCAACTTTATTTATGGTTCTTCTTTCTTCTTTTGGTGAATTCTCCATGATAAATAATCGTTTTGTTTAAATGTTTATGCTTTTTCTTTTTAGGGTTTGGCACTTTGATCCTTGCCATTCAACTTAGATGGATCTTCTAAGAGAAGATTGACTTTCTTTATAACTTTAAAGAAAGTTTCTAAATTGGTTTTTCCAATATTGCTTTGAACTGACTTGTTGAAATTCAAAACGGCATTTCTTGAAATTTCTCTTTTTTCTATTCCAAGATCAGTTAAGAAAACTCGTACCATCCTTTTATCTTTCTGATCAACTCTTTTATAGATAAGCCCTTTATCCTCCATGGATTTCAGAATCCTCGTTAGACTTCTGCTTTCCATCCCCATTTTAGGACCGAGCTTTGTTGAAGGTGTGCCTTCTACATCCACATTTAACAAGGTTTGTCCTACTGACATGGTAGTGCCAAATTTAGCTGCTTCCATATTATACATTCTGGCGATACTGTGCCATGCCCATCTTATGTGAAAGTCTATTGTGTCCTCTTGCTTCATTAGTAATAAATCAATACGCACAAATATATATAAATATTATGCACGCATACTATATTTTGAGTAATAATAAAAAAAGACTTGAACAATTTAGAAAGCCTGGCTAATCAATATTGGCTAAAAGAAGCAAAAAAGTGCATTAAACAACATAAAAAGGGTAAATAGTAGCAATTTATGGCATAAAAAATACAAACATTAAATTACACCCAAGCG
>DTSC01000272.1:9234-9497 GCA_012965625.1 Flavobacteriales bacterium
AAAACATCAAAGGAAAAAGGTAATATCACCTATTTCTGCCATATTGTTCATGGCTAGAAACCCAGTCAGATGATGATATTGCAGACGCCAATGATATTTCACCGGCAAGGACTACTCCAGCAATAATTTCTGCTAGTTTTAATACGCCACCTTTTCCATAGCAACCCAGCAGTTCCAAACATTCTTTTTGAGTAGCAAGTCCAGTTCCACCACCAAAAGTGGCAACAATCAAAGAGGGGATGGTTATTGAGATATAAAGGTCG
>DTSC01000273.1 GCA_012965625.1 Flavobacteriales bacterium
GCTTGCAGGTGGAATTATTTGTCCTGCAAGCCCTTCTTTTTATAGTAAGCCTGACGATTTTGAAGAGTTGGCCGCAACAGTAATTGACCGCGCTCTTGACCTTGCCGGATTTAATATTGATTGCTTTCGATGGGACGAATCAAAACAAAAAAATTAGACCTTCTATAGATTTCGTATCTGAAAATATTTATGCAAACAGGGATGGCCCTGCTAATATTAACAAGCCTGAAAAATGCATAGATAATAAAACCCTCTATTCATCACACTTAAACGTCAGCAGATAAATTTGGTTTCCATATTGAGATTTTTTTACAAACTCCTTCTCGTTAATAAATAGTCGACCAAATCTTTGTTTTTATCGACGAATTATTTTATATTTACTTTTATTAAAACTTATCACCTATGTTAGATTTCTGTAAAGATGTATTGTTAAAGGTCAGTTTTAACCGGACTCTTTTTAGAAAAGAATTAACAAAATCAGTCAAATGGCTTAACAAAAGAGAACGCGTAATGCTTCGGGCATGGTGTCTCTCTACATTTGGTCATCTTCACGGTGATGTTATTATTGAAGCATTTAAGCAGATTCCTGTGGAGCAGTTTTCTTAAGAAACTCGATATTCCTTTTCATTCCTTTATGTTTTGCTCTCTTCAGTGGAGAATTTCTAAAAACATTCTTAAATACATCTTCAGTAATTTCCTCCCAATCCTTTAAATTCATGTTTAGAATTGCGTTATTTATTTCAAATTCAGATTCCTTATGGGCAGTTGAAAACCGATTCCAAGGACAAACATCCTGACAGATATCACAACCAAACGCCCAATTTTCCATTTTTCCTGCAAAGTCAATAGGAATACTTTCTTTAAGTTCAATTGTAAGATACGAGATACATTTACTGCCATTTACTATATATGGCTCTTCTATCGCACCAGTAGGGCAAGCATCAATGCACATAGTACAGGTGCCGCAGTGATTTGCTACTGGAAAATCATATTCAAGCTCTAAATCTGAGATAAATTCTGCAAGGAAGAAAAATGAGCCTGCATCTTTATTAATTAAATTGCCATTTTTTCCAACCCAGCCCAAGCCGCTTTTCTGAGCCCAAGCTTTATCGAGAACTGGTGCAGAATCCACAAAGACCCTACCATTAACTTCCCCTACATTATCTTGGATAAAAGAGGTTAAGCCTTTTAATTTGGTCTTAATAACAGAATGATAGTCATTCCCATATGCATATTTCGAAATTTTAGGGGCTTGTTGATCTACCTGGGACGCATTTGTAAAATAATTTAGCATTAAGGAAATCACAGATTTAGCACCCGGAACAAGCTTTGCAGGATCGAGTCTTTTATCAAAATGGTGCTCCATGTATGCCATATTTCCATGCATACCCTTCTTGAGCCATGTTTCCAGTCTTGGCGCATCATCTTCCAAAAATTGAGCTTTTGATATACCAATGTGAGAAAACCCAAGGCTTAGAGCTTTCTTTTTAATTTGCTGTGTAAGTGTTGCGCTCAAGGGGTACAATCATTAGTCTCAATTTTGCCGACTAGCTAAATAGGGCACCCTGCCCTGATCCTGCTCCCGGTTTTTTCCCCAAATGCGTATATGCCAATTCAGTGGCTTGCCTGCCCCTTGGGGTTCTTTGCAGGTATCCCTCCTGGACCAAAAATGGTTCATAAACCTCCTCAATAGTGCCAGCTTCTTCTCCTACAGCAATCGCAATAGTTGAAAGTCCAACAGGACCACCCTTAAATTTATCAATAATTGCCACTAATATTCTATTATCCATTTCATCAAGTCCATGTACATCAACATTTAAAGCATCCAAAGCTATTTGTACAATTTTAATCTCTATATTACCATCAGATTTTATCTGTGCAAAGTCTCTTACCCTACGTAAAAGGGCATTTGCTATTCTAGGTGTCCCTCTACTCCTCTTGGAAATTTCAAATGCTGCTTCATTGGTGATGGGCACTTTTAAAATCTCGGCTGACCTAATAATAATCGTGGCAATCATATCAACATCATAATAAGAAAGCCTTGAATTGATCCCAAAACGTGCTCTAAGTGGGGAAGTTAACAAGCCAGACCTGGTTGTTGCACCAATTAATGTAAATGGATTTAATTTAATCTGAACGGTCCTGGCACTAGGGCCAGTATCAATCATTATATCCACCTTATAGTCCTCCATGGCAGAATACAAATATTCCTCAACAATTGCACTGAGCCGATGAATCTCATCAATAAATAAAACATCTCCAATTTCCAGATTGGTAAGCAAACCTGCCAAATCTCCCGGCTTGTCCAGTACCGGCCCTGATGTAACTCTAAGGTTAACACCGAGGTCATTTGCAATAATGTGCGCAAGAGTAGTTTTGCCCAGGCCTGGAGGGCCATGCAGCAAAACATGATCCAGGGCCTCATCTCTTTGTTTTGCAGCTTCAACAAAGATCTTAAGGTTCTCAACCACCTTTGATTGGCCTACAAATTCTTTGAAGTTTACTGGCCGGACCGTACGTTCAAACTCCTTTTCTTCAGAGTCTAACTGATCACCTAAGGCCAATTCTCTAAGGGATTCTTCAGGCTGTTGCTCTTCACTCATTTTCTATCGATTACCAGTATAAAATTAGCATTAATTTCAACACTATCGCATTTAGGATATTTCTTTAATTTTTAGTCTTTCCCAGAAAAGCTTCGCATCATGTCTCCCAGGAATATTTTGAATTTAAAAATATAAATAGGTGAATTAAACTTCTTTTCAATCGCCTTATTGTTTAGGAGCATTAGCCTGTAACCAGCACCAGCACCAAAACCAAACCATTTCGTGATCTTATATTGCATGGAAATTGCAGGTTCAAACAAAATAACACTCTTTGCATTGTGCTCTTGAAGCTGGCCATTTTCATCCCTATATTCATATCGTGAGCCACCAAGACCAATTTGAAATGGCACAGAAAACTCCCATCGCCTGGTATCAAAAAAGATATAATCAATAAAATAACTTATATAATTAAACTGAAGCTCCGCTATCGTAAATGTATCCACTCCATTTTCTCCATATAGCACTTTGTCTAAACTTGGGTCATGCCGTTCCACCAATCTGTTAAACCCTCCGCCAATTCTAATCAGATTATTAAACTCTACCCCAATCTTCCAGCCAAATATTTTCGCCTTACTATCATCAATGAATGAATTTCTCGAATCAAAACGGAAAATAATTTTTGGTTTCTTTTTTATTGCTGCATGAATGGAGTCAAAAAGTTGTGCCTTGGCTATTGGGGATAAAGCAAGGATCAAAGCTAAGGCTATGATAGTGTTTCTGCTGATAATTTCTTTAAATGCCGACGATTCAAACATTCTGAAAAATAAGGGTAATTGACAGAAAAACTATTCAGCGAATCTTCTAGTGGTGAAGATGCGCGCTTTCTTCCAAATATGGATGGCTCTGAACGGTTAGAGATGCCTTGGCAAGAGATCTCTTTACAATGAACAAGAACAAGCCAAGGAAGCCCATCCACATGCCTATCTCAATAAGTCCAATATAAGCATGGTCGAAATTAGTGCCGGGCATAATCAATTGAAACAGATTCATGTAATGTCCAATAATTACAAGGACGGAAACTAATAGGGCATACTTCCAGTTTCTTTTCATATCTCGTGATGCCAAAAGGAAGAATGGCGCGATAAAGTTAAAGGCTAGCATGCCGAAGAAAATAAACTTGTAATGCTCTATTCTGTATTGGTAGTATGCAACCTCTTCTGGAATATTCGCATACCATATAAGCAAGAACTGTGATAACCACATATAACTCCATATCAATGAAATAGCGAACATCCACTTTGCTAGGTCCCCAATATGATTCTCATTGACGTTTTCCATCATCCCTTTGCTCTTCAAATAAAGAACCATAAGAATAATAGCAGCCATACATAAAACTCCTTCTCCCACTAGAATGTACCATCCATAAATTGTGCTATACCAGTGAGCGTCAATGGACATCAGCCAATCCCATGAGGTTACAAATATTGTTACCGCATAGAATACGACAAACCCTACAGATACAGTAATGCTCTTTCTGTGAAATATTTCCCCTCTATTTAAATCCTGTTGCAGCGAGTACTTTCGCATCAGATGTGTACACCAGGACCATACTCCTATGCAAACCACAGCCCTGCCTAAGAAAAAAGGCGTGTTTAAATATGCGGATTTACCTGCTATAATTGCATCATAATGAGGGTCATTGGTGTCTGTTATATTATAGATGTCCATCCAGTGATAGACATTGTGCCCTCCAAGGAACAAAATCATCAGAAGAATAGGCCCACCAACAAAAATATACTGGCTAAACGCTTCTGGTATTCTCTTAACAAGTACGCCATATCCACCCTGAGAGAGGTATTGCATTGACAAAAATACCATGGAGAATAAAGCAATGGCCATGAAGAAGAAATTATCCAGCAACAAATTTGCCCAGGCCCTGTGAGAGTTATCTGCAAAGGCCGCAACTAGAGCCACCAAACCAATGCCCATAAGGACGAAGGTGACCATTTTCTCTTTTTGTGAAAATGTATAATTCATTGTTTTATTTTCCTAAACTATCCGGTTCGCTTACAGGCTCCGTTTCAACATCTGACATATCCGCAGATGTTGTTGCTGATTTCTGCAAGTCCTTAATATAATGTATGATCATCCATCGCTCATCAGCATTCAACTGAGAAGCATGAGAGCCCATTAAATTTCTTCCATAGGTAATTGAATGAAACATTTTACCTTCAGGAAGGTCTAACAAGGCCCCACCACCTGATGAAACACCAGTTAAATATGATGGTGGCGGAGGAAATTTCTCGTTTTTAATAATTATCCCATCTCCATTTCCTTTATCGCCATGACAATGAACACAAAACTTAATATAAAGATCTTTCCCTTTTTCAATTACTTCAGGAGATGCGGCAATTGGATTTTTTAAACTATCGCCTGCCAATTTATAGCCTTCATTCGTATTTTCATAAAGATACGGTATATGCCCTCGTGGAATCGTTCCTGGGACCGGATGTCTTGCTGTCATATTATCCGAAAACAAATCAGTTTCACCATATGTTTCTAAGGATGGAGACACATACATGTCCACATCAGCGGTAAACTGAACCGTCGGTTCAAAGTGTTGAAGGTCTGATGAATACTCCCTTGAAGGGTCCGCACATGACACTAGCAATACCACTATTGCTATAAAAGCAAGAACAGATATTCCATATATATTTTTCATGCCTACCACCTTATTTTTCATTAATTTCAATAGCTCCAGATTTTTCTAATATCGCTTTTGCTTCTTTTGATCCACTTTCATCCAATTCCAGCAAAACAAGGAACATGTCATCCGTTGTTCTCGGATCCGGATTTTTGTTGGATACACCAGGCAATATCCAGCTCCTAAGTAAAAAAGTAAGTGCCATGCCATGGGCAGCACAAAACACCCCACATTCAAATAAAATTGGCATAAAGGACGTTAAATTTTCTACCAGGCTGAAGCTTGGCTTTCCCCCAATGTCCATAGGCCAATCACGCACCATCATATACCACATCATCAAAAGTCCTAATGAAACTCCCGTTATTGCATAGATAAATGCACATATGGCCAATCTGGTTTTGGGAATCCCTGCTATATCGTCAAGTCCGTGAACAGGATAAGGACAAAAGATCTCCTTCACCTCCAAGCCAGCGTCTCTGAGCGCCTTTACTCCTACCTTGAGGTGGCTATCATCATCAAATATGCCATGTATGGTTTTACTCATCTTCTGTTTTGGTTTCATCTGAATCATTTTCTGATTCGGTTTGATCTTCTTCCAGGTCTTCGTTTTCTGCAGTATTATTGGCCTTTTCAGCAATTCCGTTGTTATTGTAATACTGAGAGCCTACCTGCTTTAAGATTGATTTTGTTTCACTTTGCGCAATAACTGGAAAAACCCTTGCAAATAATAAAAACAAAGTAAAGAAAATCCCCAGAGTCCCAATAAATAATCCAATATCAATAAATGTGGGATGGAACATGGTCCAACTTGAAGGGAGGTAATCTCTATGAATTGAAGTGACAATAATTACAAAACGCTCGAACCACATGCCAATATTCACAAAAAGGGCTATGATAAAGGAGGCAACAAAGCTATTTCGGATTCTTTTAAACCAGAATAGCTGAGGTGTAACAACATTGCAGGTCATCATAATAGTATATGCCCACCAATAAGGGCCAGTAGCCCGATTGATAAATGCATATTGCTCATACTCAACACCTGAGTACCATGACATAAACAGCTCAGTAATATAGGCGGTACCAACGAGCGAACCAGTAAGCATCACAATAAAGTTCATAGACTCTACATGCTTGATCGTAATATAGTTCTCCAAACTCATCACCTTCCTCATGATCAAGGTTAATGTCAAGACCATTGCAAACCCAGAGAACAATGCCCCTAAAACAAAATAGGGAGGGAAAATAGTCGTATGCCAGCCCGGTACAATTCCGGCTGCAAAGTCCATGCTTACAATCGAGTGAACTGAGAATACAAGTGGTGTAGCCAATCCTGCTAAGACTAACGAAACCTCTTCAAATCGACTCCAATCACGCGCTCTACCACTCCAGCCAAAGCTCAACAAGCTATATACCTTATCATACATCTTATTTCCGCGAACTCTTGCCCTGTCTCTTATCGTCGCAAAATCAGGAATCAAACCAAGATACCAGAATACAATTGAAACGGTCAGATAAGTTGAGATAGCAAAAACATCCCATATTAAGGGTGAGTTAAAGTTCACCCAAAGAGAGCCAAATTGATTGGGTAAAGGCAAGCTATAATAGGCTAACCAAGGCCTTCCCATGTGTATAAGAGGAAACAAAGCAGCCATTAACACAGCAAAGATTGTCATTGCTTCTGCTGATCTGTTGATCGCCATTCTCCATCGCTGACGGAACAGCAGCAATACGGCTGAAATCAACGTTCCAGCGTGCCCAATACCAATCCACCAAACAAAATTGGTGATATCCCAAGCCCATCCAACTGTTTTATTTACTCCCCATGATCCTATTCCAACACCAATGGTATAAAGAATACAGCCTACACCCCAGGTAGCTGTACAGGCAGCAATGATGAATACAAACCACCACCATTTATTCGCTTTCCCTTCAACAGATCTTGCAACATCCTCAGTAATATCATGGACAGTTCTGTCACCAAGTATTAAAGGTTCTCTTATATGCGAAATAATATTAGACATTTATTTATGCTTTGTTTTCATTTCTCACCTTGGTTAAATAATGAACCGTTGGCTGTACATCTAATTCTTCTAGCAAGAAATACCTTCTTGGATCTTTCTCATTTTTGGCAACCTTGCTTTCAGGATCATTTTTATCTCCAAATATTATTGCGTGCGTTGGACAAGCTGCAGCACAGGCAGTTTGAAATTCCCCATCTCTTATTTTTCGCTTCTCTTTCTTGGCAATTAATTTGCCTCCTTGAATTCTTTGGATACACATAGAGCATTTTTCCATCACTCCTCTTGACCTAACAACCACGTCAGGATTTAATACCATTCTCCCCATATCGTCTTGAGCAGGATTGACATTAGCAAATCTGTCGTCATTCAAGTAACTGAACCAATTGAATCGTCTCACTTTATAAGGACAATTATTCAAACAAAATTTTGTGCCCACACAACGATTATAAACCATCTGGTTTAATCCATCTATACTATGGGTTGTTGCTGCAACCGGACAAACCGTTTCACAGGGAGCGTGATTGCAATGCTGACACATAATTGGCTGGTAAGAAACCTGTAAATTTTCAGCATCCGAAGGAACTTCCATTCCTTTGAGATCTTCATGAGAAGCATCTGAACTATAGTACCTGTCAATCCTGATCCAATGCATTTCTCGTGACCTTCTCACTTCATCTTTTCCAACAACCGAGACATTGTTTTCTGAAGAACATCCAACAACGCAAGCACCGCAACCTATACAAGCATTTAGATCGATAGACATGCCCCAATGGTGCCCAGGCCTATCGAATGATTGCCAAAGATTTAGTTCTTTAGCATTTTTCATTTTATGGTCTGAAGAGGCTATTAAAACATCTGGATTCCCTGATTTTGGGTCATCGATGTATTCTTCTAATGTTGTAGCCCTGACCGGATCTCTTCCCATCATTGTATGATGAGTTTGGGTAGTTGCAATATGAAATTTCCCAACAGAATCACTAATCGCAACATCACTTGAATGATAATTAATTCCACCATTATCGGTACAAAGGGAATACGCATTTTGCCCTACTCCATTACCCGTTTTTCCTGCTTTTGTACGACCATAACCAACAGCCAGGCCCAGGGTTCCTTTTGCCTGACCATACTGTGGATAAACAGGCACTTGAATTGTTTTTCCATTCACCGTAAGATCTACCAAATCTGCCTCTTGTACCTGGCCTAAAGCAGTATTGAATCCCCTTTCTTTCATTTGATTTGGATTCATTGTAAGGTAATTATCCCAACATACCTTGGAGACGGGGTCAGGAAGTTCTTGGAGCCAGGGGTTGTTTGCATGAGACCCATCTCCGATGCCCGTCTTTTCATAAAATGCAATCTCCCATTCGGCATCACTTTCTTTTTCCGAAAGTTTTTGTGCAGCGGCTTGTACTTCTGAATCTAAAGAAGACTCCGAAGGATCGTTATCCTCCAATTCTGGTAATGAAGGTGAGGCAGTTATCACAGGAACCCCATCATGAAGGCTCTGATTCCAAAAAGCATTAAACGTTGAATGTTTACGCTGCATAGGAAAAACATTCACTTTCCAGTATTCTTTAATATGGCCTAAATAGTCACTGGAAGAACCAGACCACTTAAGTAAGGTGTCTTGTGCTTGGCGTGTATTGTGCAATGGGACAATCGTCGGCTGGCCAAGGCTATAATGACCATTCTTGATATTAGCATCATTCCAAGACTCAAGGTAATGATTGTCAGGGCATACATGATTTGTCAAAGAGGCCGTTTCATCTAAATTCCCTGAAAAGGAAACGGTTAGTCCAACCTTTGTTAACCCTGCATTAAATTCTATGGCATTTGGCAGCGAATATGAAGGATTGGAATTATAAATAATTAAAGCATCTACGCTTCCAGCATTCATTTCTGCAACAAGTTCTAAAACAGAAGCGTCGTCACTTTGAATTGAAAGATTGGCATTATCGAGATCTATGGTATTTCCATAACTACCGATCATCTTATTAATTCCGTTAGCAATAATTTGATGCTCCACATTATTTGTTCCACAGACCAATATTGCTGCACCCTTATTCTTTAACAAATGGCTTGCAGCACCCATTACCTTTTCAATGATTTCACCTGAAACTTTTGCTGCTGGTATCTGAGATTGTCCTTTTAATTTAGCTAGTTCATTATAAATACTGGAAAGGATTACTCCATATTGGCTTGGCTTGGTTGGAATTCTTTCATCAGCATTACTTCCCGTCAAAGAAAGGTTTGCTTCAAACTGAATATGTTTTGCCATTGATCCATTAGAAAGCTTTCTCGCTAATCCATATTGAAAGGAAGACTCAATAGGAGCAGTCCAATTAGCCAGGAAATCACATCCAATACTTACAATTGCTCTTGCATTATCAAATCGATAAGATGGAACAACAGCCCTATTAAAACATTTTTCATTGGCTTTTCTAATTGAAGAATAAGATACAGCATCATAAACAACGTGTTTGGCATCCGTGCCAACACCCTCTTCCCCATTAGTGCTTGTGAAGCTTGTCAGAAAATCATTAATGACAGATTTAGTTGAAGGGCTTGCCAGCGAAGAGCTTAAAACTCGTACTTTACCACCATTGTTTCTAATCTCCTCTAATTTTGAACCCACAGCAATATCTACATCATCCCAAGAAACTTCTGCTCCTGCAGACATTGGGCTCTTTACCCTTCCTGAGTCATACAATGGCAAAACAGAACCTTGTGTTCTGGCATTTATCGCACCATGCGTAACTTGAGATAGTGTGTTACCTTCAATATGAATCGGACGCCCTTCTCTGGTTTTTACAAGAACTGGGCAAGACTCTCTTCCATTTATATAGGTAGAGGCGTACCAATTAGCTACACCCGGGGTTACCTCAATTGGTTTGTTTAGATATGGCACTGCTTTATGAACCGGACCTTCACATGCAGCCAAGGTGGCAGCACCAACACTAAAGCCAAGGAATTTCAAAAAGTCTCGACGCGAAGTTGAAGAATCAGAAATTGAATCATCACCCAAAAACTTATCAATAGGCAATTCCTCTGGAAATTCCTTTTCATGCTCTTTGTTAAAGGCCACATTGTCATCTAGCTCTTCAGTGCTTTTCCAATAAGTCTTCGTTTTTTTCATTTATTTTTTTCTGCAAAAATTTTAATAATGACAGCGCGCACAATCCAATCCTCCCATTTTGTCAACTGTAATTTTCTGTCCTTTGTATTTTTCTTTTAGTTTTTCATGTAATTCGGTATAATATGGGTTCCCTTCCATCTTAACCTCAGTATCTCTATGACAATCGATACACCAGCCCATTGTCAACATAGACTCTTGTCTCATTACATGCATTTCTTCTACTGGACCATGGCACTTCTGGCATTCAATTTCCCCTACCACAACATGCTGGGAATGATTAAAATATGCTAGGTCAGGAAGATTATGAATCTTAACCCACCTTATAGGTTTTGGATCGTTGCCATATTCTTGTGTTTCTGGATCATAGTCAAGCGCTGCATATATTTTAGGGATTTCCTTGTCTCCTGTAAGCGTTCCTTCCTTAATGGCCTTATGACAGTTCATACATACATTTGCCGAAGGGATCCCTGCAGTTTTACTTTTCTCAGCACCTGAATGACAATAAACACAATTAATTCCATTTTCCCCTGCGTGGATTTTATGAGAAAACCAAATTGGTTGCTCCGGTTCATAACCTTGTTCAATATTTATATATAAAAGGTTGTTCCAGCCCGCTCTTGAAAGGAAAGCCACCATAATGAGAATACATAAAGCCACTATTCTCTTATTTCCAGCCATCCATATTTTTATTCCATCTAAAACTGATTTTTCAGCTGGATCTTCACCTCCTCTTACTTCTGCATTGATTCGTTTCAAAGAAAGTTTTATCGAGCTCAGCACAAAAGCCAAGACCAAAAAAATTATTACAATGGTTATCAAGCCATCTGTTTCTGAATTGTCTTTAGGAATTTCATTTCCCAGCTCATAGGGATTAGGCCCTGCTGCCGCCTCTTTAACAGGCACTTTCGTGCTCTCTTCCTTCATATAGGCGATAACTGACCAAATTTCCTCATCTGTTAAAGGATTGTCAGTCATTTTGACCTCATTGTTCTCTTTATAAATTTTATTGGCGTATTCGTCACCGCTTTTAATAACTGCTGCAGAGCTTCGAATCCATGGAACCATCCATTCTTCTGAGGGTACCCTTGAGCTTACATCCTTAAGATCAGGGCCTGTTAGCCGTCCTTTTCCAATAGTATGACATGTTGCACAAGTAGCCTTGAATATCTTTTCACCCTCATTTAAATCCTGGGCATTAAGATTGGGAACAATTATTGCATAAAAGAAACAAGAAAAGACAAAAATGCAGAAGTGTAACCTAATGTGTTTGCAGCAAAACACATCTTTTGTTAGCCTAAAGGAAAGAAGTCTCTTCAACATAGTGCCCATTATAAATTAGTTCCAGTCAGCTAATTAAACTAATTTTGAGCAAATTTATAAGAATATTTTAATCGCCAATAAAAAATCGGCAAAAAAGACAATTTGAACGTTAAAAAAACAAATAAGCTGGTCGTTTTTAGAAAAAATGAATTTGTTCACATTTTTGCAAGCACCCTTTCTGTTCTTTTTATTATTAGTTTCTGCAATTGCTTTCTTGCAATAAATTATTGCAATGGGCAATCATTAAAAACCACAAAAGATTCTAACAACATCAATCTTGTTCAAGACAAAAGAATTGGGCAGTTAATTGAGAAACATATCTCTATAAACCAGGGAGAAAAAGGCAAAAAGGGATATCGGGTTCAAATATTTTTTGGTTCTTCAAAGAAACAGGCAATGGAAATCAAGGCTTTGTTCATTGAAGCTCATCCAGACCAAGAAAGTTATGTGGTTTATGACGTTCCGTATTTTAAAGTGAGAACGGGGAACTTCAGAACCAGGATAGAGGCCGTAAAACTCCAAAGCGAAATAGGTGAGGAATTCCCTGGCTGCTTCATTGTTCAGGACAGGATTCCCATTCAAGAAATGGAGGAAGAATATTAGGCTTTTTTCCTTAGCTCAAAGCTTTGTCCAAGGTAAACCTTTCTAACATGTTCATCATCTGCGAGATCCTCTGATGTTCCTGATTTCAATATCTTCCCTTCAAATAGCAAATAAGCACGATCAGTAATAGACAAGGTTTCATGAACATTATGGTCAGTTATTAAGATTCCTATGTTCTTCTCTTTGAGCTGCCTGATGATATTTTGAATATCTTCAACTGCAATAGGGTCAACTCCTGCAAAAGGTTCGTCTAAAAGAATAAAATTAGGATTAACAGCCAAGGATCTTGCAATCTCTGTTCTTCTTCGTTCACCTCCAGACAACAGGTCTCCCCTGTTTTTACGCACATGCTGTAAACCAAATTCATTTAACAAGCCTTCTAGCTTAGCTAGCTGTTGCACTTTAGTTAGGTTTGTCATCTCCAATACAGCAAGAATATTATTCTCCACACTAAGTTTTCTAAACACAGATGCTTCTTGAGGCAAATACCCAATTCCTTTTTGAGCTCTCCTGTACATAGGTTCCTTTGTAATGTCTTCTTTTTCCAAAAAGATCTTTCCTGAATTTGGGTTTATCAATCCGACGATCATATAGAAGCAAGTGGTCTTTCCTGCACCATTTGGACCCAGCAAGCCCACTATTTCGCCCTGGCTAACCTCAATTGAGACGTCATTAACTACGGCTAGGTTTTTGTATTTCTTTACTAAATTGCAAGTGCTAAGCTTCATGCTCCTTAGATTATTAATATTGTTTAAATTTTTGCTAAGATAGAAAACTAATAAGCATTAAAGGTGAATTGCTTCTCCTCCATGTACGTAAAAGGCATCATGGAATTTATTTTTTAGGTCACACATGAAAGCCTAAAATTGAGATAAGCCTTAAACTTCCTTTTTTTATATTTGTAGTATGATCAAATTCCTGTTGTTGAGAACAATAAAATTGCAATACCTGTTTATTACCGTATCTGCCTGTTGCCTATTATTAGGTTTATTAATTGAGCGAACACTTTACACTGCCGATTATACAAAAATCGCTGAGGATTTTGAAAAAGCACTCATCCAAAAAGATTCGCAACTAGAAAAGCTTGTTCAAGTTACCCACTCTTTACAAATACCTGGATCAAGCAATATAAAAACATGGGAGAATCACCAGGGCCTTAATTCCAGCAATCAAAATGATTTCACAATCCTGATTTATGAAATGGATAGTTTAGTCTACTGGTCAAACAACAATGTACCAGTTTCAAAAACTTTCGATAGAGATGAATTGGCAAATGGAATTATCAGGCTAAAAAACGGTTGGTATAATGCCTGCATTCAGGAGAATGATGATCAGAAAACAATTGGGCTAGCATTAATAAAACATGCCTTTTCCTTTGAAAACAAATTCCTTACAAATGATTTTCATGCAAGCCTAAGAATACCAAAAGGAATCTTTTTAACTAAGGAAAGAAAAAAAGACAGCTTTCCAATAAAGTCTCCTGACGGCAGGATCTTGTGTTATCTTGGTTTCGACAACAGCATGAGTGCCACTAGCCAAAAACAATTTAGCCTATTGTGGTATTTAGTGTTTTTTCTCTATCTGGGTTTTATTATTAGTGCTGTTCGTTATTTGGAAATTTTAATCTCGCAGCTCAAGGATCATTTTGACAACCTATCGGTAATTATTGTATTTGTAATATCCATATTGTCATTAAGAATGTTGTTGTTGGTGAACCAATTCCCTCAACTTTTATATGACCTGCCAGCTTTTAGCCCATCTTACTACGGCACCTCTTTCTTGTTTCCCTCAATAGGAGATTTTATGCTCAACGCCATTACAATATTTTATTTGTCTGTATATATTTATAATAACTCAAGGGCTAACATGCCAGATAGAGAGAAGGATAAAGACAACAAAGTATCACTTTTGTTGACAAGTGCCTTAAAAATATTGGCTGTTCTTTTTGGAGGGGTTTTTATCAGTTACTTGTTTGATGGCCTAATAATCAACTCTACTATTTCATATAATATCAACAATCTATTTGAGCTCGATTACCTGAGCTTTATCGGATATGCTTCAATGGGGTTTGTCTTGTTTGCATATTATTTTTTCGGAGAAACGGCAACATTAGGAATAAACAATGCTTCTAAAAACTTCTTGTTGATATTATGGAGCTCTAGCTCTTTGTTATTTGTCGCCATTACCTATTTCTTTATATACAAAGATCCATGGCTGGTTTTTTGGCCTCCAATTTTTATAGGGGTGTTGCTCGCCAAATCACTAATTTCAAGGGACCAGAAGGAAACCCAAAAACCAATGATGTATCCTCTTATTTCATTAATAATTGTATTTGCTTCTTTCACAGCACATATTACCAACCATGGCTTTAGCAAAAAAGAGCTTGCTGAACGAAAGGTTTTAGCAGAAAAGCTGGCGGCTGAATTTGACCCTGTTGCAGAGTATCTTTATGGGGATCTTGAAAAAGCGCTGAAAAATGATAAGACGTTAAATTCTTTTACTGACTCAATAGCTGATGAAAGGACAAACATCATTGAACATATTAAAGACAAACACTTAAGGGGCTTCTGGGAAAAATATGACGTCCAAATAACTGTTTGTCAAAAAGGAGATTCATTACTAATTGAGAACGAAAATATTACAAGAGGCTGTAATGCCTTTTTTAATGCCCTTATAAAAGAGCAAGGCCGAGGTACAATCAACAATAATTTTCATTTTTTAGACAACAATAATGGCAGAATCAGTTACCTGGCAATATTATCTAATGACACAGTATCCATTTATTTTGAGATGGACTTAAAAATTATTCCTGAAGCAAGAGGATTCCCAGAGCTGCTGCTGGACATAGGAATAAGCAAACACCTAAGTGATGCCCTGAAAGTGTATTCATACGCAAAATACAAGGGCAGTAAATTAATGAGTCAAGCAGGCGATTTTCCATACACCTCAAAACTACGCAATCATAACCCTAACAAAAACTTCTATGAATACAATATTGACGGATTTAATCACCTAGTTTATAATGTTGACGATACTACGACTATTGTCTTAAGCAAGAAAGAGGCTTCTCCTGTAGACCCTATTATTCGCTTCTCTTATCTTTTTGCATTTTTCTGTTGTTTTGCCTTTATATTCATAGTAGTAATGATGCTTCCCAATAAGCTCATCAATGTTTCTATTAATTTCAGAAGACGAATTGAGCTTTCTATGGTGTCTGTTTTACTCATGTCATTGTTGCCTATTTCTATTGGCACGAAATATTATATTGAAAAACAATATAACTCAAGGAACCATCAGAACATTAAAGAAAAGATCCAATCTGTACTTATTGAATTAGAGCATAAGCTAGCAGACGAAAAAGAACTGAATGGAGACCTGAAAGAATACATCTCGTATCTGTTAACAAAATTCTCATATGTTTTCTTTACTGATATTAATTTATATGACCTTGAAGGCAACTTAATTGCTTCCTCACAGCCAAAGATCTTTGAAGAAGGATTGATAAGTACAAAAATGGATTCAGAAGCCTATCTGCAGCTGGCAATTAATGAGAAAACCGAATTCGTCCATAAAGAGGATATCGGAACATTTGATTTTCTTTCTGCATATATCCCTTTTAGAAACCAAGACAGAGAAGTATTGGCCTATTTGAATCTTCCATATTTCGCAAAACAGGAGGAAGTTAAAAAAGAAATTTCCACTTTTTTCATTGCCCTTTTTAATGTCTATGTGGTGTTGATACTTTTATCGGTTATTATTGCTCTAGTTGTTTCTAACCGGATTACCCAACCACTTAGGCTAATGCAGTCCATGCTCGCCAATGTAAAACTAGGCTCATCAAATGAACCCATCGCCTGGAACAGCAAGGATGAAATTGGCAGCCTTGTGAAGGAATACAACAGAATGCTTAAAGAGCTTGAGGTAAGTGCCGTGAACTTAGCAAAATCAGAAAGGGAAAGCGCCTGGAGAGAAATGGCTAAACAAGTTGCACATGAAATCAAGAACCCCTTAACCCCTATGAAGCTAAGTGTTCAGCATTTAGAAAGAGCCTGGAAAGACAAGAGTCCTGACTGGGAGATTAAGCTAAGTCAATTTTCAAAGACCCTCGTTCAACAAATTGACGCTTTGTCATCTATTGCAAGTGAATTTTCAAACTTTGCTGAAATGCCAAAAACCAAAAGGACTGTTATCAATCTATTAAGGGTTATCGAAAATACTATTGATCTTTTCAAAGAATCGACCTTGGCAAGTATCTCCCTGCAGATTGACAGTTCATTGCAAAACCAAAAGCTCATGGTCTTTGCAGATAAAGAACAACTGAATCAGGCGCTTAACAACCTAATCAAAAATGCGATTCAGGCAATTCCCTCTCTGGAAAATGGAATTATAATTGTAATCATCTCAAAAAAGGGGTCTGACTATATTATTCAAGTAAAGGACAACGGAGTAGGAATATCAGAAAGTGAACATGAAAAGATCTTTGCTCCGAATTTTACAACCAAAACAGGGGGCATGGGATTAGGGCTGGCCCTTGTAAAAAACATGATTGAGAATTCTGGTGGATTTATTTGGTTCGAATCAAAAAAAGGTGAAGGCTCATCTTTTTATTTTTCGCTTCCAATTCATCAGGAAGAATGAAAATAGGACGGACGATTTCATAAAATTATAATCTTAACTTTGCGGAACTTTTTAAAAACTATTGTGAACAGACCAATTCGTGTGTTAATTGCAAAAGTTGGCCTCGATGGCCATGATAGAGGAGCTAAGGTGATCGCCTCATTTCTTCGTGATGCTGGCATGGAAGTCATCTATACTGGCTTGCGGCAAACACCTGAAAAAGTCGTTAGCACAGCTTTGCAAGAAGATGTTGATGCCATTGGAGTCAGTATTCTTTCGGGAGCCCATATGACCGTTTTTCCAAAAGTACTAGCCCTTTTAGAAAAAAGCGGATTACATGATGTGCTATTAACTGGAGGTGGAATTATCCCTGAGAAAGATATGCAAGAACTAAGTAATCTTGGCGTAGGAAAACTTTTTGCTCCTGGAGCAGACACTAAAATTATTGTTAACTATATTACTAAATGGGTGGAAGAAAATCGTGATTTTTAATATTGCCCCTTAGAGCCGAGAAGCTATTACATGTTTTATTAGCCGATTCCGGCAATTTTACTGCTTCATAAGAGTTTAACAAAAGAATAATAATTATGACCTATCAAAACATACTTTCGACTATTGACAATGGAATCAACACCATCACCATTAATCGCCCAGACAAGCTAAATGCACTTAACAAAGCAACCTTTGAAGAGCTGGGTCCTGCCATTCAGGCAGCCTTTGATGATGAAACTATTTATGGCCTCATCATCACAGGGGCAGGAGAAAAAGCTTTTGTTGCCGGTGCAGATATCTCAGAATTTACAGGCCTTTCTGTTGAAGAAGGCAGGCGGCTTTCCAGAACTGGCCATGGTGTCTTTAACCTTATCGAAAACGGTCCAAAACCAATAATTGCTGCTGTAAATGGATTTGCTCTTGGAGGAGGTTGCGAGCTTGCAATGGCATGTCACCTGCGCGTGGCTTCAGAAAACGCCATGTTTGGCCAGCCGGAAGTTAATCTAGGACTAATTCCCGGCTATGGAGGAACCCAGCGGCTAGTTCAGCTCATTGGAAAAGGCAAGGCAACTGAATTGTTAATGACTGCTGAGATGGTGAAGGCTGAAGAAGCGCTCAAGCTAGGCTTGGTCAATTATGTTGTGCCAGCATCTGGCTTATTGACAAAATGTATTGCACTCCTTGAAAAAATTCACACAAAATCACCAACAGCTATTACAGAGATCATTCAGTGTATAAATGCATATTATGAAGACGGCGTAAACGGCCTTGAGACGGAAATAAACCGATTTGGAAACTGTGTAAACACAGAAGACTTTAAAGAGGGAACCGCTGCATTTCTTGAGAAAAGAAAAGCGAGCTTTCCGGGAAAATAACAAGGACTTGGGTTCAATTAAATTACTTGCCGGACAAACTGCCATCTATGGCCTTAGCAGCATTATCGGAAGGCTGTTTAACTATATGTTGGTTCCAATGTACACCCGGATTTTTACTACGGATCAATACGGTGTGGTTACGGAAATGTATGCCTATGTTGCCTTTCTAATTGTTGTCCTTACTTATGGCATGGAAACTGCCTTTTTTAGGTTTTCTTCAAAAACTGAAAACAAAACAGAAATTTATAGTTCTACACTAATTTCAATCTTTGTAACCTCAACCATTTTTATTGGCCTTACTTCTTTTTTTTCAGTTCCTATTGCCAACTGGTTGCGTTATCCCAACCATACAGAATATGTTATTTGGTTTGCTATTATCGTTGGGCTAGATGCTTTATCTGCCATTCCGATGGCAAAATTAAGAGAGCTTGAGAAGGCCAAATTGTTTGCAGGAATCAATCTTATAAACATTTTTGTAAACATTGCTTTAAACTTGTTCTTCCTTGTGTATTGCAGGAATCACTTTTCGACAAACGGTGAAGAAAGCAACTGGCTTGTTAAGCTTTGCTATAACCCAGAGATAGGGGTAGGATATGTTTTTATTTCAAACCTGGTTGCGACCATAACAAGAACCCTCTTGCTGTTGCCGCAAATGTTAAAAATAAACTTTGTTTATAATGGTGCTATTATCAGAAAAATGCTTGTCTATTCCCTGCCCTTATTAATTGCTGGCTTGGCCGGCATTGTAAATGAGACGATTGACAGGGTGATGATAAAACGAATTTTAATGAATAGTATTGGAGAGTTGGGTGCAATGACCCAGCTAGGGATATATGGCGCATGTTATAAAGTATCAATCATAATCACCATATTTATCCAAGCATTTCGTTATGCCGCTGAACCTTTTTTCTTTTCTCAACAAAAAGACGCCAATGCCAGGGAAATATACCGAAATGTAATGACGTACTTTATTATTGCCAGCTCAACTATTTTCTTAAGCATTATGTTGTTTATTGACGTGGTAATGATGTTTGTTGGAGAGAAGTTCAGAATTGGCGAAGATGTTGTTCCGATACTTTTAATGGCGAATATTTGCCTTGGAATCTTTTTTAACCTTTCCATTTGGTATAAACTAACTGAAAAAACCATTTACGGAGCTGGCATCACCCTTTTTGGTGCATTAATAACTATCATTTTAAATTATATTTGGATTCCATCTCTGGGTTATATGGGCTCAGCATGGGCTACTTTGGCCTGCTATGTCTCCATGACTATACTTTCTTATTTCATTGGGCAGAGGCATTATCCTATAAACTATAATTTGCTAAAGGGCATCGGTTATCCTCTCTCAGTACTATTGCTTTATCACATAAGCACGTTGATAAGTCATGATACTGAAGTATCTCAATTTTTAGTAAATGCAGTAATTTTGTTGCTTTTTGTAGGGAGTGTCTACATAATAGAAAAACCCAGGTTTTTACATAATCATCAATAATAGAAAAACATGACAACCGTAAAAATTATAAATCAATCCAAGCATCCTTTGCCCAGTTATGAGACTACATCATCTGCAGGTATGGATTTGCGGGCAAATATCGATGCTCCTATTATATTAAATACGCTAGAAAGGGCGATGGTATCAACTGGATTGTTCATTGAACTTCCCTTTGGATATGAAGCACAGGTAAGGCCACGAAGCGGTCTTGCTGCTAAAAAGGGAATCGCTGTGCTTAATTCTCCTGGCACTATAGACTCTGATTATCGTGGGGAGATAAAAATAATTCTAGTTAATTTGTCTAATGAAACATTTATTGTTGAAGACGGAGAAAGAATTGCTCAAATGGTAATTGCCAAACATGAAAGCATTACTTGGGCTGAGGTTGCTGAACTAAATATAACAGATAGAGGGTCCGGTGGCTTTGGAAGTACTGGAAAGAAATAAATAATGGATTTAATCCTAGTTACAAAATACTAAAAAGAACATATGAAGTTAATAGTACCAATGGCTGGAATGGGAAAGAGGCTAAGGCCACATACATTAACAATGCCCAAACCTTTATTGCCAATTGCAGGGAGACCAATTGTACAACGATTGGTTGAAGATATAATAAAGGTGTGTGAAGAGCCTGTTGAAGAAATTGCCTTTGTAATAGGAAATTTTGGAGAGAAGGTAGAAGCTCAGCTTAAAGAAATTGCGACAGCTATTGGGGCAAAAGGCTCCATTTATTATCAGGATGAGGCACTTGGGACAGCACATGCAATCTTATGTGCCAAGGAGGCATTAGATGGAAAGACAATTGTAGCCTTTGCTGACACCCTTTTCCAGGCAGATTTCTCTCTGAATGAAAGTCAGGACGGAATTATATGGGTAAAAAAGATAGATGATCCCAGTGCTTTTGGTGTTGTGAAACTTAATGATCAAAATATTATTACGGACTTTGTTGAAAAACCTGAAACGTTTGTGTCTGATCTGGCAATAATAGGAATCTATTACTTTAAAGATGGTGCGTTTCTAAGAAAAGAGTTGGAATATGTTATCGATAACGACATAAGAGACAAAGGAGAATATCAGCTAACTACCGCCTTAGAAAACATGAAAGACAAGGGCACCCTTTTTTCTGCTGCCCCTGTTTCTGATTGGCTGGATTGTGGCAATAAAGATGCTACAGTATCAACAAATAAACGAATACTAGAGATTGGAAAAGAAAACGGATTGATCTCGCACGCTGCAGAATATCAGCCTGGAACAATTATTGAGCCTTGTTATATTGGAAAAAATGTGACGATTGAAAATTCCAGTATTGGCCCATTTGTTTCCATAGGAGATAATACTACAATTAAAAACGCCAGGGTCGAAAACAGTATTATTCTTGCTAATTCATTAATAGAGTCAGCAAACATAAATAACTCCATGATTGGAAATCACGTTGTTTACTCAGGAAATGGAAAAGAAAACAGAGAGAACAGCGTTAGCATAGGAGATTATTCAAGTTTAATTTAAGTAATTTCTTGCTCGGATTCTTGCATGATGTACGATGATTAGGATTTTTAAAATATTTATTTGTGTGCTTTTTTTGCTAAGCTGCTCCTCAATTAAAAAGGGCCAGGAAGCAAAGACTGAAAACCAACAAAAAGGCAGCCTGTCCGCAAAGGACAAAGTGCATTTTGACAAGGTTTTTTATGCCGCAAACAGGGCAAAAATATTGGGCGACTATGATGAAGCAGCAGACCTTTTTGCTCAATGTGTACGTAAGGATCCAAGCAATGCGGCTTCTATTTATGAGCTTTCCAATATCTACTTACATCTGGGGAAGCTAAAAGAATCCCTGTTTTTTATTAAAAAAGCCGCTGCTATTTCCCCTGATAACATTTGGTATCAGCTGGCCCTGGCAAAAAACTATTATCAAAACAAGCTATTTGACAAATCCATTAAAGTTTACGGATCAATAGTTAAAAATCAGCCCCAAAATATAGAGGCTCATTATGAGATGGCAGGGATAATGGTTCAGGCAGGAAATCTGAATGATGCCATTAAAGAATATAACAAAATAGAGAAGAAAATTGGTGTTGTTGAGGACATCATTCTGCAAAAAGAACTCATCTATATCCAACTGAATAAAGTTGACAAGGCGATTGATGAGATGAATAAGCTCATTGCTTCCGCCCCAAAAGAACCCAGATATTATGGGATGCTGGCTGAATTGTATCAAGCAAACGGTTTTGACGACAAGGCAATGGCCACCTATAAAAAGTTATTGCAATTAAGCCCTGATGATGCATATGCGCACCTATCTCTCGCAAACTTCTATCGCAGGCAAGGAAAAGAAGACCTTTATATAAAAGAGATGAAAATTGTATTTGGCAGCAAGACCATGTCTATTGACAAGAAAATAGAGATTCTTTTTCCCTTTTATTCATTATCAGAAAACAATGCAGGCAAAACCAACCACGCTTTAGTCTTTTGCAGGTTGCTTATTGCCACGCATCCAAATGAAGCAAAAGCACATGCTATGTATGCAGATTTTTTATACAGGGAAGGCAAATTAGAAAAGGCCCTTGAGGAGTACCGGCTTGTCATCAATATTGACAAAAGCAAATTTCTTATATGGAAACAATTAATACAGGTAGAATTGGAGCTGAAAGAATTTGAGTCTATGCTTACTGATAGTGAAGAGGCGATTGAGCTTTTCCCAAATCAATCTGTCCTTTATTTGTATAATGGTATCGCAAACATCCAAATAAAGAGTTTTGATGCTGCCATCGTTATGCTTAAAAAAGGTGTAAGCCTAACATTAGACAATAATTTCCTTTTGACTAGCTTTTACTCTAACCTGGGAGACTCCTATCACTCTACAAAAGACACAGGTGCTTCTGACCTGGCCTATGATAAGGCGCTTGAATATGATCCAAATAACATTTATGTATTGAACAACTACAGCTATTACCTTTCGTTAAGGGGAAAAGAGCTGGAAAAAGCACGAAAAATGGCTTCAAAGTCAATAGAATTAGAGCCCAAAAACATCTCTTTTCAAGACACCTATGGCTGGGTATTGTATAAATCTGGCAATTATAAAGAAGCAAAGATTTGGATTAATAAATCATTGAATAATGGAGGAAACCAGCGTCCTGTAATACTTGAGCACTATGGCGATGTTTTATATATGCTGGGACAAAAGGAGGAAGCCTTAAAGTATTGGAATGAAGCAAAACTTAAGGGAGGTAAGTCTAAATTGTTGGAGAAAAAGATTCAGGACAAAAAGCTATATGAAAACCCTTAACCAACCTTTTTGCATATTAATGCTTGTTTTTTGCATTGTTTTCTCGGGCTGTAAAACCGCTAAAGATACAGGTAAAATATCCTTAAAGAAAAAAAGCTCACATGAGCTGATAAATAAATTATGGGAAAACCAGCTTTCATTTAAATGGATGAGTGCCAAGTTGTCTACAAAAGCTGTCATTTCCAATAAAAGGACAGATGTTAGTATAAAGCTAAGGCTAAGAAAAGACAGTGCTATCTGGATGTCTATTTCACCTGCTCTGGGCATTGAAATTGCACGGGTACTAATTACAAAAGACACCATAAGGTATCTTAACCGACTGGAAAAATCATATTACGCCGGCTCTTTTGAGTATTTCAGAAACCACACCCCCATTGACATCAACTTTACCATTCTCCAATCCCTTTTAACAGGTAGTGCTAAAGGAATTATGGACAAGCCTAAAGCCAATGATTATTCTGTTTTTAAAGCATCGGTTCAAAAAGGCACATATCAATTAAAGAAGACAAATAAGAAAAAAGACAAGAAAGGGCGGGAGAACAAATCTCACCCTGATGATTTTGGCAATAAAATCTGGCTTAGCCCCATTACCTACAAACTCGTTAAATCTGAATTGCATACTCATAAAACGAATAAGAAGGTCATTTCAACCTATGAAAATTTTATGGACATTGATGGCCAGCTAGTACCCCAAAATGCCACTATAAACATGAAGGGAGAGGAGACTATCAAAGTAACCTTTGATTATTACAAAATCATCATTAACGAGCCGCTTAACCTGCCCTATACAGTCCCAGCTAAATATTCGAAAAATGAATAGGGAAAAGAGCAAGGATGTATCAAAACCTCCATTTACATCCTATTGGATAATTTTTGCTTTTATTTCTCTTTTGCCGCTTTTTGCATTTTCTCAAAGCAAAAATGAGCTCCAAAAGAAAAAGAAAGAACTTGAAAAAGATATCCAATACACTAATATCCTCTTAAAAGAAACCAAAAAAAACAAAGAAGCATCGCTCAATCAGCTAACAACCCTCAAAAAACAAATTACTTATCGCCAGCGCTTGATTAATACCATAACCAAGGAAGTTAAGCTTATAGACAGACAGATTGCTGAGAATAACGATATTGTCCGGTCATTAGAACAAGATCTTTTACAAATTAAAAACGACTATGCAAAAATGATCTACTATGGCTATAAAAACCGCAGCTCCTACACTAAGCTTATGTTTGTCTTCGCCTCTAACGATTTTAACCAAGCCTTAAAAAGGCTAAAATACCTTCAGGAATATAGTGAATACAGGCATGAACAAGCAGATTTGATCGTAAAAACAAAAGAGCTGATAAATGAGAAGAATCAAGATCTGGAAGAAAAGCGAGAAACAAAACGCTCTTTAATGGAAAGCAAAGAAAAAGAACGAATGGAGCTTTCCACTAAAAAGAAGGAAAAGAATAATGTATATGAAAGCTTGAAGGCTAAAGAAAATCAATTAAGGGAAGACCTTAAAAAACAGCAAAAAGAAGCAGCCAAATTACAAAAGGCCATTGAAGACATTATCGCAGAAGAAATACAAAAGGCACGTGATCTTGCCAAAACAAAATCGGGGTTTGCACTCACGCCTGAAGAAGCAAAACTATCGGCAAATTTTAAAAACAATAAAGGAAAGCTCCCATGGCCTGTAAAACGTGGAATTATTGCCAGCAGCTTCGGTGAGCATAATCATCCTGTTTTATCAGGTATAAAAATTTACAATAATGGCATCGACTTAAGCACAAACAAAGGAGCTATTGCTCGCTCGATCTTTGATGGGATTGTTACTGGCGTTATTATTTTACCCGGTTCGAACAAAAAGGCTGTTATTGTACGCCATGGCGAATATTTCAGTGTGTATGGCAATTTACAGCAGGTATTTGTTAAAAAAGGTGACAAAGTTGGATTAAAACAAGATATTGGTGTTGTTTATACCGACGCCATTAAATTTAAAACCGAAAGCCATTTAGAAATCTGGAAGCTGTCTGGTGGCGGCACCGTTAAGCTAAACCCTCAAAAATGGATCGTACAGAAGGGTAAATCTGAATAGCCCTATAGTATTGAAATTATTCGTAATTTCACCACCCATTACTCATTAAAATTGGATCACAGTACTAAAAATAAATGAAACTAACTGCACTATTATGGGTTCCCGGAGGAACCGAAATCTTTGTTATTCTTTTAATTGTGGTTTTGCTTTTTGGAGCAAAAAAAATCCCAGAGCTCATGAAAGGTGTTGGAAAGGGTATTAAAGAGTTTAAGGATGCATCAGCAAAAGAAGAAGATCCAAATAAAAAAGATCCGGATAACCCCGATCAACTTAACTAGAATCCCCTAATCGCTCTTTGTCGAAAGCATAATGCCATAAATTAAATTCTGGCTACACTTCCCTTAATTATTAAATCAATGGGTGCTGCTAACACTATTATTTCTTTGCAATCAGCTATTAAAGAAGGACTTACCAGCTGCGTTGAGCAGCTAGACAACTATCTGGCCGCTATAGAAAAGAACAAAGATTTAAATGCATTTCTGGAAGTTTTTGAAGAAGAGGCCCTTCAACAAGCAAAAAAGACAGATCGGAAATTACGCGATGGCTCAGCAGGAAAGCTTGCAGGCCTGGTGATTGCAATAAAAGATAATCTCTGCTATAAAGATCATCAAGTCTCTGCCTCTTCCAAAATACTTAATGGGTTTACCTCTCTGTATAATAGTACCGTGGTAGAAAGGCTAATTGCTGAAGACGCAATTATTCTGGGACGACTGAATTGCGATGAATTTGCCATGGGAAGCTCTAATGAAAATTCCGCTTACGGAAACGTCCTCAACCCAATAGACAAGACAAAAATTCCAGGAGGTTCTTCAGGCGGTGCTGCTGCTGCAGTTAAAGCAGGCCTCTGCCATGCTGCTTTGGGTACGGATACAGGTGGGTCTATCAGGCAACCCGCCTCATTATGTGATATTGTGGGGCTAAAGCCTACCTATGGCAGGGTTTCCAGGCATGGTTGTATTGCTTACGCATCCTCCTTCGATCAAATAGGGCCAATGACAAATAATGTTGAAGATGCAGCCTTAATTTTAGAGGTTATAGCAGGGCCTGATGAATACGACAGCACCCTCTCCACTAAAGAGGTTCCAGAATACTCCAAGCTACTGGAGATAAAAGGGAAAAAGCGAATCGCCTATTTAAATGAATGTATTAACTCAGAAGGCTTGGATCCGGAAATTCGCTCCACAATGGAAGCAAGTTTTGAGAAGCTGCGGAAAAAAGGCCATACTGTAGAGGGTGTAGACTTCCCATTTCTTGATTTTCTCGTACCAGCTTATTATGTGCTGACCACTGCTGAAGCATCCTCAAACCTGGCACGCTATGATGGGATTCATTATGGACATAGAAGCAAAGAGGCAACAGACCTGGATTCAACTTATAAAAAATCCAGGTCAGAAGGTTTTGGCAAGGAAGTAAAAAGACGGATAATGCTGGGGACCTTTGTCCTTAGTGCTGGTTATTATGATGCCTATTATTCCAAGGCACAAAAAGTGAGAAGGATCATTAAAGAAAAAACGGAAGATATTCTCTCGGCTTATGATTTCATCATGATTCCTACAACACCAGGCACTGCCCTGAAAATTGGAGAAAAAATAAACGATCCTGTCGCCATGTACCTGGAAGACATATTTACCGTACAGGCCAATTTAGCTGGACTGCCTTCCATTTCATTGCCCCTTGGACAACATTCAAACGGCCTTCCATTTGGCATCCAATTAATTGCCGGACAAATGAAAGAGGATGCCTTATTAGCTATATCAGAATATCTCATGGCCAATTTCCGCAATTAATAGGTGTCAGCAATGTTTCCTTTAGGAAAATAATTTTTGTATTATTGTGAGCTATTTTATAATAGGACCTTTATTGCAAATCATTTTTCTTAAATCAATTACCTGAAAAGATGAAAAAACTTTTACTCGGATTGTTCACTTTTGCTGCTGCAAGTCAATTTTTATCCGCTCAAACCTTACAGGTCTCTGTATCTGTATCAGACCTTTCCTGCAATAGTGTTTGTGACGGTTCTGCCACAGCAACAACTACAAACGGAACAGCTCCTTTCACATATTCATGGGATGACCCAGGAAACCAAACAGATTCTGTCGCAATTGGTTTATGCGCTGGCATCTATACAGTTGAGGTAATAGATTTTGTTGGCGATACCGTAATCGTGACAGATACTGTTTCAGAGCCGGCATTACTCGCAGCAACAGCAACCACAACTGATGCCACATGCAACGGCCTTTCTGACGGAACAGCATCACTTGCCGTTGCCGGAGGAACTGCCCCATATGTTATAGACTGGGGCTCGG
>DTSC01000274.1 GCA_012965625.1 Flavobacteriales bacterium
AGAGTATGCCGTAGAATGTGCCATCTTAAAGGTTTATGGATCTGAGATCGCAGATTTTGTAGTTGATGAGACTCTGCAGATTTATGGTGGGATGGGTTATTCTGAGGAGCTTCCTATTGCAAGGGCTTACAGGGATAGCAGAGTCAACAGGATATATGAAGGAACCAGTGAGATCAATAGGTTACTTACTACAGGAATGCTTTTAAAAAGAGCTATGGGAGGACGATTGGATCTAATGGGCTCAGCAATTAAGTTACAGCAAGAGCTGATGAATGGAACAGGAAAAAGCAATGCAGACTTTTCAGATGAAATGGAAGAAATGAATCACCTGATAAATAATGCAAAAAAAGCATGGTTATTGGTTGCTGGAAGTGCTGCACAAACCTTAATGGCCAAGCTGGAAGAGGAACAGGAGATCATGATGCTCATAGCTGATATTGCCATAGAGATCTTTATTACCGAATCTTCGTTGTTAAGGACCAGAGTTTTGATAGATCATCATAAAAAAGAAAAATGTGAAATACTTATTTCTATGTGCAGGGTACTTGTTGCTGAGCTTATGGAAAATACTTATCGATGGGGAAGAGAAGCTCTGGCTGGTTTCAATAAGGATGAGGTGCTCAAAATGCAATTAGCAGGGCTTAAGAACTTAACACGTTCAAAAGCTATTAACCTTATTGAAGAAAGACGTAAGATAGCACGTGCATTTTTAGATGAAGGAGATTATTACATTAACAGAAAATTTAAATTAGAGGTCAATAAGAAAACAGAATGATTTATTGAATTTTCACTTCAATTATTTATATTTTAGCTTTTGTCCCAGATCACTTTATCAGCAAGATTATACCAATATATGTATTTTGACATGTAATTTTCGTCAATGATGTTACGTTTCACCTTTAGCGTTGGTGTGAGCATATTGTTTTTTTCATTCCATGTTTCTTTTGTGATCACGAACGATGAAATTTTGGAGTGATTTGCAAGCTCTTGGTTAACCGTAATCAATAATTCTGCCAGATTATTTTGGATATTTTCATTGCTTATATCATGTGCTAGATCTGAAAGGTTGATCAATGCTAGAGGCTGAGGTGAGGTTAACCCAACTACACAGACTTGCTCTATTAGTTCATTTTTTGAAATCATATCTTCAATGGGATTGGGAGTAATATATATCCCTTTTTCGGTTTTGAACTCATCTTTAATTCTGCCTATAACATGGAGGTTGTTGTTTTTATCTAAAAACCCTTTATCTCCGCTATGATACCATCCGTCTTTAAGAACTTTTAAAGTTCTTTCAGGTTCATTATAATAACCTGTCATTAATTGTTCACACTTATAGATTATTTCCCCTGTTTTACTGTCAATCTTAAATTCAACCCCTTCAATAGGTTTTCCTACTCCTATATCACTTACCTCTCCTATAGGGGTTATTGTTACTCCTCCACATGCTTCTGATGATCCAAACACTTCTCTTAAGTTTATGTCTAATTTTCTATACCATTGTTTAATATGCTTTGGTGTAAGTGCAGCTCCAGTTAAGATAATTTCCGCATTTGAAAGTCCCAGTGATTTTTTTATTTTTTTCTTAACTATTGAACATACTAATGGAGCTTTAAGTAAAACGTTTAATTTATTTTGCGAAATCTTCAGTAAGATCCCTGACTGAAATTTTCTCCATAGCCTTGGTACTGCAAAAAAAACCGTGGGTTGTATATCTTGCAGGTTCTTCATGAAAGTGTCAATTGATTGTGCAAATGCAATGGATCCACCGGTAAAGAATGCACCTCCTTCTATAATAAGCCTTTCTGCTAAATGATTCAGTGGAAGAAAGGAAAAAAAACTATGTTTTTTTAAATAATGAATCCCTAGTGTATTGAAAGTCTCTTCATTTTTAAACAATATTGCAATACTCTTAAATGGAAGGATAACTCCCTTTGGGCTACCAGTAGTGCCTGAAGTATAAACAATGGTCCATATATCATTTAATGATGGCAAGTGATCTTGATTATATGGTGTTTTATTCTTAATTAATTCATCCCATGGATCTCCAATGGGAATGGTTGCATTTCCATTATAATGAGGAAACTTAATTACTTTAAGTGTTTGAGGTAATGCATTGGATTTATCATCCCAGGAATCTAATTTCCCTACAAAAAGTAATTTAATGTTGCTTTTTAGAACAACCTCATTAAGCTGTTTCTTTGGAAGGCTGGCATAAAATGGTACTGAAATAAATCCACCCATTGAAATAGCAAGATCAGCCAGGATCCAATGGTAGCAGTTCTTAGAAAGAATACCAACATGGTCTCCCTTTTTTAAGCCAAGATCTTTTAATGAGAGTAGGTTAGTGTTCTCCAAAGTTCTGAAAAAGGTTGTTTTAAAAATTCTCTGTTGGGAGCGTTTTTTTCCCAATGGTAAAAATATTCTAAATGAGTCTTCAAATAATAATGTGATTATCTTAAGAATACTAATATACAAAATGTAATGAATTGGGGACCCTCAAAAACTAATCAACAGGATTTACTATATTTAGTAAATGCAAAAGCACCTAATACTTTTCATAGCTCTTTTTATTGGCTTTAGCTCTATAGCTC
>DTSC01000275.1:0-3466 GCA_012965625.1 Flavobacteriales bacterium
CTCCACAAAAGGTAAAACCAAGGCGAGTGCCAGTGTCAGCACCGCCACTACCGCCAATTCGAGTACCAATACCAATACTAGCTCTAATACCAGCACGAATGCCAAAAGCAGCACCAATCCCATCACCAGCACAAGTGCCAACAACAATACAAAGACTAATGAAAACACCAACAATAAAACTAAAACCAGTTCAAAAATTAACAGGACTCATAAGGAGCTGGTACAAAAACTAGATGTAAGATTGGAGCAGCTTGTTGTTGGTGAACCTTACAGGTTAGATAATATTAATTTTGCTACAAACTCTTCTTCTGTATTAACAGTTGCCTCTATGGTTATCTTAGATGGCTTTGCCAAGTACCTTATAAGTGTACCTGAAATGATAGTAGCCATCCAAGGTCATACAGATAATGTCGGTTCAGATAATGACAACCAAGAACTCTCTCATGATAGGGCCAAATCTGTTTTTGATTATCTGGTCTTGAGTGGGGTAAGGCAAAATCGCTTATTATCTAAGGGGTTTGGAGAAACAAAACCAATTGCCTCAAATAGTACTGAAGAAGGGAAAGCAAAAAATAGAAGAACAGAGTTTGTGGTAGAGTCTTTCTAGGCTGGCTGTAATTGACAGAGGCCTGTAATGGAATAGAATATCTTGAAATATTTTCTGCAATCTCATAAAATGAGTACATTTACGCCATAATGAAAGAAGCATTAAGATATTTTTACTTTTATTACACCGTGCATTAATTGTCAGGGATAATAGAATTATTATATCAATAAATAAAATTTTAAGTCCCGTTTAGGGACTTTTTTTATGGTTGAAAATTTTGATCGAGAACCAATGATCATATCTGAAGCACATAGGCTGGGGAATATACAAGAATACTATTTCTCTAAAAAACTGGAAGATGTCCGGCAGTTGAGAGAACGTGGTGTGGATGTTATAAACCTCGGAATAGGAAATCCAGACCTTGCTCCTTCTTCAAAGGTAGTTGATTCACTCTCAATCTCAGCTTCTAACCCTTCAAATCACGGATATCAAGGTTATAAAGGAATCCCAGAACTAAGAGATGCAATATCTAAATTCTACCATAAAGTTTATGGGGTAAACTTAGATCCAGAATCTGAGGTACTGCCCTTATTGGGTTCAAAAGAGGGGATATCTCATATTTCCATGGCCTATATAAACCAGGGAGACGAAGTATTGGTCCCCAATCCAGGTTACCTTACCTATGCTTCCATCTCTCATCTTGCACAAGCGAAAGTATCAAGCTATAACCTCGATGAATCAAATAATTGGGCGGTTGATATTGATGATCTTGAGCGCAGAGACTTGTCAAAAGTAAAGATCCTCTGGGTCAATTATCCCAATATGCCTACAGGGGCCAAAGGTTCTCTTGCACTCTTTGACCATCTAATACAGCTTGCTTGCAAACATTCTTTCCTGATTTGTCATGACAATCCATACAGTATGATTTTAAATAAATCACCATTGAGCATATTGCAATGTGACGGCGCAGCAGAAGTGGTGCTTGAGCTTAACTCTCTATCAAAATCCCACAACATGGCAGGATGGCGCCTGGGTTGGCTTTGTGGTAATGCGGAATATATAAATACTGTAATGAAGGTCAAAAGCAATATTGATTCAGGGATGTTCCTGCCGATACAACATGGCGGAATTGAAGCGCTGCAAGCTTCAAGCGAATGGCATAATAAACGTAATAAAATTTATGAAGAAAGAAAGATCTATGTTTTGCGGTTATTGGACCTTCTGAACTGTTCTTATACAGATAATCAATCTGGATTGTTTGTCTGGGCAAAAGTTAACGATGCTGTAGAGGATGTGAGCGCTTTTTGTGACGATTTGCTTTATGATGCCCATGTTTTTGTAACACCGGGAAAAATATTTGGTACTAATGGAGAGCGGTATATAAGAGTATCCCTATGTAATAATATTGACGTTCTTAAGGAATCTATCAGAAGGATTGAACTATATATAAACAAAACAAAATGAATGTAACAATAATAGGCTTGGGATTAATTGGGGGGTCTATTGCAATTGAACTGAGGAAAGCTGGTTTTGCTTCAAAGATCGTTGGTGTGGATAAGGATCCAGCCAGTGGGGAAACAGCTCTGTTAATTGGCTTGGTAGATGAACTAGCAAGCCTTCAGGACAGTATTGAGAGGGCAGATTTAATAATAGTTGCCATACCTGTTGACGCCGCGAGGTTAGAAATACCGATTATCTTAGACGCTATTATGGAGCATGCTGTGGTCGTGGATATGGGCTCTACAAAACATGGATTAGCTAAAGTTGTTTCAGGCCATGAAAAGAGAAGCAATTTAGTACTTTCCCATCCTATAGCAGGTACAGAGAACACAGGTCCAAGTGCCGCGGTTGAAGGCCTGTTCTTAAATAAAGTAGCGATCATATGTGGAAAAGAGATGAGTTCTGATATTGCATTAAAATTGGTAGAGGGCCTTTATGAAACTTTGGGCATGAGAGTTATTTATATGGATTCCAAAGAGCACGACCTGCATATTGCCTATGTGTCACATTTATCTCATATTAGCTCTTTTACGCTTGGTAAAACAGTATTAGAGATAGAGAAAAATGAAAAGAATATTTTTGATTTAGCTGGTTCTGGCTTTGAATCTACAGTACGTCTTGCAAAATCATCTTCTTCCATGTGGGCACCCATATTAGAACAAAATTCAGAAGTCATTAGTGTGGCTCTAGGTACTTATATTGATAATTTGAAGGAATTTAAGTCCTTAATAGATTCAAAAGATAAAGAAGGGCTAACAAGACTGATGGACCAGGCCAATGATGTACGAAGGGTATTGGATGGCATAGAATAAGTAAGAAAAAAAGAAAATGGCAATTAAAATCTATAGTTATGACAATTGATTTGACCATCAAAGATCTGGGCGCATGGAACGATAATATGAACCTTCCCTTGGTTATAGCAGGCCCCTGTTCTGCAGAATCAGAACTGCAAATGCTGACAACGGCAAATGAGCTTTCGAAAAATGACAAGATTTCCTATTTCAGGGCTGGTGTGTGGAAACCAAGAACCAGGCCCGGGTCTTTTGAAGGCATAGGCGTAAAGGCCCTGGATTGGATGAAAGCGGTGAAAGAACAGACTGGCCTTAAGTTAGCTACGGAAGTGGCCAATGCTGAACATGTAGAGGCCTGCCTTAAAGCCGGCGTAGACCTCTTGTGGATAGGAGCAAGGACCTCTGTCAACCCATTTTCTGTTCAAGAGATTGCAGATGCTATCAAGGGGGTAGACATATGCATTGCAGTGAAAAATCCAATTAATCCAGATTTGCAACTATGGGTAGGAGCTCTGGAACGAATTAATAAAGTGGGTATAACAAAGCTTATAGCCATTCATCGCGGTTTCTCTTCCTATGAAAAATCACCCTTTAGAAATCAACCCTTATGGGATTATCCCATTGAGCT
>DTSC01000275.1:3476-9471 GCA_012965625.1 Flavobacteriales bacterium
GCAAATTCCTATTATCTGTGATCCTAGCCACATTGCAGGAACCAGAGACCTGATCCCATTTATTGCCCAGAAAGCATTGGACATGGACATGGATGGCTTTATTATAGAATCTCATATTAACCCCTCTGCAGCCCTAAGTGATGCCGCTCAACAGTTATCTCCTAAAGACCTTGACTCATTATTAAAAAGCTTGGTGGTCCGAATCGCGATTTCTAAGAATGAAGAATTTTCGGATCAGCTTGATAAGTTAAGAGATATGATAGACGAACTTGATGAAGATATTACACAGAAATTGTCCTCACGGATGGAAATTGCTGAAAAAATTGGAAAGTATAAAAAGGATCATAATGTTACCATTCTTCAGGTGAAACGTTGGGAAGAGCTAATTGCTCATAGAATTACTTATGCCTCAGCACTTGGATTGAGCAAGGATTTTATGAAACGGTTTTTGAAGCTGGTACATAAAGAATCTATCCGTAGGCAAACAGAGATCATGAACGTTTCACCTAAAAAATGATTGCTGTTTTTTAAGACAACGCTGCTCTGAAGTTAATCGATTAAGTCATTTCCTTACCTTTGTTATATGTGCTATCATTACTCTTTAAAAGCTGAAACAAGGGAGCTCGAGCGAAGGTACTTAATTGAAATTGAAGACTCCTTAGGATTTGATCCTTTTGTGCATGTGTCTTGTTTTGTTAAACCTTCGCCTCTTTTACCGGTAATAACAAATGAAAAACCAAGGACGCTGCAACTTTTTAAATGGGGCTTAATCCCCTTTTGGGCTAAAGAACAAGATTTAAGCTACAATACTGCAAATGCGAAAATGGAGGGGATTGAATCTAAGCCTTCCTGGCGACTTCCGATACGATCCAAAAGGTGCTTGGTTCCTGCAACGGGGTTCTTTGAATGGCGTCATATTGGTAAGGATAAGTATCCCTACTTTATTTCCTTAAATGATAAACAAGTATTTTCAATGGCGGGAATATGGGATAGCTGGATCTGCAAGGATACTGGAGAAATAGTAAATTCTTTTTCATTAATTACCGCGTCGGCCAATTCTCTCATGGAAAAGATCCACAATACAAAGAAAAGGATGCCAGTAATTCTTAGTAGGCAGGATGAAGAATCTTGGTTAAACATAGATATAGAGATCCAGGAAGCCCTTGCGTTATTAAAGCAATACCCTTCAGTAGAAATGAAGGCTCATACTATTAGAAAAGACTTCTTCAGGCTTGGTGGAAATAGCTTGGATGTGGTTGAGGCATTTGAATACCCTGAATTGGTTTTACTGAATTAAATGGTGGGCTATTATGTAAATCTTGGTTTATGTAAATTACAAGGATCAGTCCTACATGCATTTTAGCCTTGCTGTTTCTTCCCAGCTTTTGCTGCCTTGGTTCTTCTTGTAAATTAGAATGCAATAGTTCATGCATTCAAAACCGCAATAATATTCTTGCTGGACAATAGCAAGCTCATGGTTCAATGAAAATAAGGGTACGGAGAAGGAGTACGCAAAATTACTGCCCACCTTTTTTCTTTCATAGCTTTTAGATAATATTTTGGCAAAACCCATGCTGTCGATAAGTTCATAATTTTGAAAATTATTTACTTCCCAGGTGGTCCATTCAAGATTCTCCTGTTGTTTTGCTATATATTTAATGTCCTGAGGAGAAAAGAGCCCATGGACTATTTTGTGCTCGATAATTCCTTTAGTAATTACCCCCATTTCATATATAGAGTCACTTTCACCATAAATGTCCTTTTCTGCCCATTCAATTATTTCTTTATCGATCTTTTTTACCTTGGGATCCATGTTCTTTGAAATCTGCTTGATAAAACTGGTGATGCTTTTGTCGGAAATAATGTAGCTGTAAGTTTGCCCAGAACATAGGCCACTCCACAAATTAATTGAAATCAACAATAATATACTGGCAAAATTATTCATGCCTTCAGTTCATTATTTGTAATCATCAATAAAATCATAAACTGCATTTTGATGTATTTCTTTTTCTGCCAGCCGCTTGTAATTTTGCAGTGTTTCAAACGGCGCCTTTATTACTCCCATGTTTATCAGCCAGGCAGGCATCAATCCTCCAGGGTCAGTTACATTTTGGTATATTACCTTGGTTGTGTTTTTATCTATGGGTATGTAAGTGATAGATCCGTCAACTAATGGAATTCTTACTTTCTTGCTCCTTTCAGGAATATAATCAGGTTCACCGCTGATATCAATGGTCACGATCTTAGAATCTATATCCTGAGTCAATTTCATCCTTGCCACCATATCCCTGTCATCAAAGGGGAATGGTACATCAATAAATGACCAAATAATCCATTCCTTCTCATCAATCTTTTTGATGAGCTCTGCTTTTTTTGAAGCTGCAAACAGTAAAGTCGCTTCGTCAATGTTATGGATTACAGAAATTAGGCACGAAATTCTTGACGATATTTCTGTTTCTGCTTTGAACTCTAAGAGATTGGTGTTTTTGTAGTTGCGAACAAATACTTTAATATTCTCTTCGTCCTTTTTCAATTCCCAGGTATCTTCTGAAACAGGTTGTTTGTAAGGATATGTGGAGAATGAAGCAAGCGATAGAAACAGGAGCAGTAAAGTCAATATCTTAAGAATCCCAATCTTTACTTCCTTGCCTTCCTCTCTTACTGGCTTATATCTAAGTGCATTCATATTTACTCTTTCCTTGGTCAACGTCTGACAAATCTATATTAGATTATTAGATTGGACAAAAAATTCTTTGATCAATCCCATTTATTAATAATAGTTTTTATTATTGTTGATACTTGTTATCATAGCGTTGCTTGATTTGCATTTTCTCCATTTTGTTGACCTCGAGCATTGGAAAGCCAAACTCCTCAATTACCTTTCCCCTCATTAAATAGCAACCATGCCCCTTAAAGGGGTATTGCTCTAATATCTGCGGAAAATGGATCGTGTCGAAAAACTTTCCATAATAATCAGTAAAACAAGCAAACTTCATAAGGTCTCCCCTTATTGTGCGAACCGTTTTCGAATGTATATAATAGCCGATCATTTTCACAGTCTTTCCCTTATGCTTGATCAGGTCTTGGGTAAAAACTTCTCCTCTGAAACTACTCTTCAAGAGACTAAAGGGTGAACAGAGAGGAAAACCCAATAATTCTATCTCGTCAAGCATGTCATCTAGGTCAGTATGCTGGAGCGGGGGGAGCCTGTGTTCTTTTATTTCTGTTGCAAACAATTCATTTCTTCCCAAAATAGTATGAGCAGTATTTAAGATGAAATAAGCCTCCCATAACAGCACTTTCTTTTTTTTCTTCGTAAACCGAAAAGCTCCCACCCTAATCAGGATACTTAATTGTCCCAGAGTAACCTCAGTTTGCTTGATAAAATCCTGTAGCCCATTAAAAGGGCCGGATGCTTTTCTTTCCTCAATGATGCGGTGGGCTAATTTCCTCTCTAATTGCTTGAGGTGGATGAAGCCCAGGAAAATAGTGCTTCCCTTAATAGATGTCATAAATTGTCCTCGGTTTACGCACGGAGCTTCGATCTTGGCTCCTGCCATTCGCGCTTCATGAACATAAGTTTCTGTGCGGTAGAAACCACCGAAATTATTGATTACGGCTACCATGAACTCGAGGGGATGGTGAGCCTTGAGATATAGGCTCTGGAAGCTTTCGACAGCATAGGATGCGGAGTGGGCTTTGGAAAATGAATAGCCTGAGAAGCTGGAAATTTGCCGCCACACTTCTTTGATCAATGCGCTGGGATGTCCTTTCTTTTTGCATCCTGAAAGAAAGGCAGCAGTAATGCGTTCCATCTCTTTCTTTGAACGATATTTTCCACTCATGGCTCGCCTCAGTATATCTGCATCGGAGAGCGTTACCCCTGCGAAGTGATGGGCAATCTTAATCACATCCTCCTGGTATATCATGATGCCATAGGTCTCACTCAGGTGTTCCTTCATAATGGGGTGGAGGTATTCAAAAGATTCAGGGTTGTGGAAGCGCTCTATATAGGTACGCATCATTCCGGACTGTGCCACTCCCGGCCGGATGATGGAGCTGGCCGCAACCAGGGTAAGATACTTGTCGCACCTGAGCTTCCTCAGCAAGCCTCGCATAGCAGGTGATTCAATGTAAAAGCAGCCGATACTATTCCCTGACCGAAGCTGCTCCCTTACTTTCTTGTCTTTTTTGAATCTTTTAACGTCGTCTATATCTATTCGTTCTCTTTTGTTCTTTAGAATGATAGCTACTGCTTCCTTAATGTGTCCCAGCCCTCGCTGGCTTAATATATCATACTTGTAAAAACCAATGTCTTCTGCCACGTGCATGTCCCAATGTGTAATGGGAAAGCCCTTGGGCATCATTTGAAGTGCAGTGTACCTGTTAAGTGGTTCCTCAGATATAATGACACCGCCTGCATGGATGCTCAAATAATTGGGGAAGCCTTCCATCATCTGGGCAAATCGATAGATATGGCTGGCGAGTTTGTGCTTATTGAGACAATTCTTGCGATCACATATGAGCAGGTCTATCTCTTGCTTTGGGAGCCCAAATACTTTTCCGAGCTCTCTTATATTTGATTTCCCCTGGAAAGTGCTGTAGGTGGCAATGAGGCCGGTATATTTCTTTCCATATCGTTTAAATATGTAATCGATCACATCATCTCTTTCGTCCCATGAGAAGTCGATATCAAAGTCTGGGGGAGAGGTTCGGTGCGGGTTGATAAAGCGTTCAAAGTAGAGATCGAGCTCAATGGGGTCCACATTTGTGATACCCAGGCAGTATGCTACGATGCTGTTGGCACCACTTCCCCTGCCTACATGATTTGCCCCCCTTGACTGTGCATAGCGGAGGATGTCCCAGGTGATGAGGAAATAGGCAGCAAATCCTAGATCAATGATCACACTAAGCTCTTTTTTTATCCGCTGTTTTGCCTGACTGTTCTTTTCATACCGATAGGCGTATCCATCCCATGCCAGCTTTTCCAGCAGATCCTTGTCATCGTCTGGAGTGCCGGTAAATGTCTTTCTGTTTTTGTTGCTGCACAGGTCAACTTTAATGGAACAGTTGCTGAGTATCTCCTTGGTGTTTCTTAGGATCTCAGGGTATAATTCAAATGGACTGCACAGCGCATCGTTGCTGCACATATATTCATCTTCATGCCCATGCTGTTCCTTTGTCAGCTTGGTGATCAATGTATTGTTGTCGATAGCCCTTAGTAAGCGGTGAAGGGTGAACTGTTGCTTTCCCTTGCCGAAGGTTACTGGGTGCAAGAGTATATGTCTTGAGAGATGTCCCCTCTTTGTTACCAGCATATTGGCCTCCGATTTTCGTATGCCGACATACTCATTGTCTCTTAGCTTGCAAGTCTCTTTTGCTTTGAATGGATAAATTATATAGGCGTGCCTGAAGGCCGGTGCCTGTGGGGGTATGGGCTCGCCGTTGAGAAGGTATTTGCTCAGATGCCGATTTAGCTCTTCAAATCCTTTCTTGTTCTTTGCAAGTCCTATAAAGAGCAGCTTGTTCTCATCCCTGAATTCAATACCCACTATGGGCTTTACCTTTCGCAGCTGGGCATATCTGATGAAGTCCATCGCTGCTGAGGTATTGTTGATGTCTGTAAGCGCAATTGTCTTGCTACCATTTGTCACGGCATTATCGACGAGTTCCTGGACAGATAATGTCCCATGCCTTAAGCTGAAATAAGTATGACAATTTAAATACATATTGAGCATTTATAACTCCTGGCCTGTCGATTAAGCGCTATCCCCTTGCCCTCTATATGCAGGTGATCTTGGGGTTCTGCTTACTTACCCATTAAAGGGCTTGATTCGTACAATGGTTTTTGAGCCTATGGCACAAGCTCTTTTTATCGCGTTTTGTCCAAATCGCTTCCTGATGTGGTCCATGGCAGTATAGAGGTTGATGATATCTTCGGTGTCTTCAAACATGTTGACCTGGTGTCCTCCCCCCACCAAATGGCTGTATTTGA
>DTSC01000276.1 GCA_012965625.1 Flavobacteriales bacterium
AATCCTGCATTATTACTTCTAGAGGATGGAACGGTATTTCGAGGAAATGCTGCTGGCAAAATCGGAACTACTTCCGGAGAGCTCTGCTTTAATACCGGAATGACTGGCTATCAAGAGATTTTCACAGACCCATCCTATGTGGGTCAAATTTTAGTAGCCGCTTCACCACACATTGGAAATTACGGTATACATTCAAATGAAGTTGAGTCAGAGTCCGTAAAAATTGCCGGATTGGTATGCAAGAAATTCTCTCAACCATATTCAAGGGCCTCGGCCTCTACATCTATACAGAATTACTTTGAAGATAACGGATTAATTGGAATTTCTGATGTAGACACAAGGGCAATTGTAAGGCAAATCAGGAACTTGGGGGCAATGAATGCTATAATTTCTTCTGACGGCACAGATTTGCAGGAACTGAAAGAACGCCTTAAAAAGGTGCCCTCTATGAATGGCTTGGAATTATCATCAATGGTATCAACTAAAAAACCTTACTTTCTTGGAATCAAAAATGCCACATATAAAGTTGCTGTTTTGGATCTAGGTGTAAAGAAGAATATTTTGCGTTGCCTTATTGATCGGGATTGTTTTCTCCAAGTGTTTCCTGTGGATACTACTATTAATGAAATTAAAAGATTTAATCCTGATGGAATAATGCTTTCTAATGGCCCCGGAGATCCTTCTGCAATGCCTGATATTGTAACCAATGTAAAAAATTACATTAATAGTGAAATTCCGATTTTCGGAATCTGTTTAGGCCACCAAATTATTGCCCTGGCTTCAGGATTATCTACTTATAAAATGAACAATGGTCATCGGGGGGTAAACCATCCTGTCAAAAACCTGAAAACAGGAAAGTGTGAAGTAACTTCACAAAACCATGGGTTTGTTGTTAGTCGCGAAGAAGCAGAAAAAAATGAATGTATTGAAGTAACACATATTCATCTTAACGATAATACGCTGGCAGGATTCAAAATAAAAGAAAAAAATGTTTTCTCTGTACAATTCCATCCCGAAGCTTCTGCTGGCCCTAATGACTCCAGATATTTATTTGATGAATTTATTTCCTGTATGAATGACAATAATAAACTATCAAAGCAAATAACACCCAAAACCAAAAAGGGATTGTCAAAATCATAAATACATTTTATGGGATACATTGCAAAAATACATGCCAGACAGATACTGGACTCACGAGGGAACCCAACCATTGAAGTAGAAGTGTATTCTGACTCAGGTGCTATGGGGCTAGCTGCAGTTCCTTCAGGAGCATCCACCGGTATCCATGAGGCCGTTGAATTAAGGGATGGAGACAAAGCAAAATATCTTGGCAAAGGGGTTCTCAATGCAGTTGAAAATGTAAATACAACAATAAGCCAAGAACTTATAGGCCTCAGCCTTGGAAACCAACAAGCACTGGACCAAAAAATGATAGACATTGATGGGACAGAAAACAAATCTAAATTAGGTGCTAATGCAATTTTGGGCGTCTCTTTGGCTGCTGCTAAAGCTGCAGCAATAGAATTAGATCTGCCGCTTTATAGACATATTGGAGGAACGGCAGGCTGTACCTTGCCAATTCCCATGATGAACATTCTTAATGGTGGATCACATGCAGATAATGGTATTGATTTCCAGGAATTCATGATAATGCCGATAGGAGCACCTTCATTTTCTGAGGCCCTAAGGATGGGAACGGAAGTGTTTCATCAATTAAAATCCGTGTTGAAAAAAGAAAATCTATCCACAAATGTGGGTGATGAAGGTGGCTTCGCACCCAATATTAAATCTAATGAAGATGCTATTAAGTATGTGCTTTCTGCTATTGAATCTGCAGGATACAAACCAGGAGAGGACATATACATTGCATTGGATCCTGCTTCTTCAGAATATTACAATGCAGAGGAAAAGGTATATCACTTGCACAAATCAACTGGCGACAAACTCTCCTCTGAAGAAATGGTCAGCTTTTGGGAGAATTGGGTATCAAAATATCCAATCGTATCAATTGAAGATGGTATGGCAGAAGATGATTGGGATGGATGGAAAAAAATGACTGAAGCACTTGGTTCAAAAATTCAACTTGTAGGAGACGACTTGTTCGTAACCAATGTAAAACGGCTTAATGAAGGGATTAATAAAGGCGTGGCAAACTCAATCTTGATAAAAGTAAATCAAATTGGAACCCTTACCGAAACTGCAAATGCCATCAATATGGCAAATGAAAACGCCTATACTTGTGTGATGTCGCATCGCTCTGGAGAAACCGAAGACACTACAATAGCCGACCTTGCAGTTGCTTTTAACACAGGACAAATAAAAACCGGCTCCGCTTCTAGATCTGATCGTATTGCAAAATACAATCAGCTTCTTCGGATTGAAGAACAGCTTGGAGAATCTGCTGCTTTTTTGGGTTCCAATTTCAAGTATTCCTAATAACCCCTTTGGATATTTAATCCAAGATTGTTAAATTAGCAAAAGTATTATTCCAAATAATTTTGCCCTCATCCTGATTTATATGGATTAAATTAACCTCTGAGAAATACATTAAAAAGCATATGGAGCAATTG
>DTSC01000277.1 GCA_012965625.1 Flavobacteriales bacterium
ATATGGTTTCCGGTTATTCCAATATTGTGGGTTGTCATTGTTTCTGTACGTATTTGGAGGACTTAGAGGATTATATGGATAAGCATCTATCTTCTTTAAAGATTCCACTTTGTTATCACTTCCCCTTCCCAAGGTTTCTCCAAATTTGTTCATGTCTCCATAAGTACTGGACCATAATGATGAACTGTTTTGCCCCAAAAGTATCTTCTGTGATTTGTCACCAGTAATTGAATCCGGTTCAGGCTCAATCTCAATCTCAATCTCTGGTTCTGGTTCTGGCTTTGGTTCGGGTTCTGGCTCCGATTCAGGTTTTGGCTCCGATTCAGGTTCTGGCTCCGGTTGTGGTTCAGGATCTAGCTCTGGTTGTGGTTCTGGCTCCGGCTCCGGTTGTGGTGCCGGTATAGGCTCCTGCTCAGGTTCTGGTGGTTTTAAGGCAAGGGTATTTTGTGTGATTTCTTCAATGTGTCTTTGTATAATATCTGTTGAACCAATCCGTGAATTTAGCTTTGCAGAGAGCTCAAAATCATCTTCTGCCTCAACATATTTTGCCAGGTTGGTAAGATCTATAATTTCTTTATGGGCAGTGCTCTCGCCAAGTTTATATTCAATTGTGTAGGCGCTTCCTGATGGCAATGCAACCAAATAATGGCCTGTAGCTGAATTAGATTTGAATGTGCCATAAGGTTCGTTGCTTGTTGTGTTTGTAACAACAATTTCTGCTTCAACAAACCTGCCGTTGTTTTTAATTGCCCCCTTAATTAAAGCAAGGGCTGGCTGATCTCCAAGGATACCTGGTTCTACCTGGTAAACATCCTGCATACCCTTTCCCTCATTTTTTGTTGAAGAGAAATATGCTCTTTCACCATTTGGAGTAACGGTATAATATAGATCATCATTGGGGGTATTTATGGGAGGGCCAATATTGGAGGCCTTTTGCCATTTGTCATCTTCAAGCTTTGCAAAGAAGATATCATATCCTCCCATACTATTGTGTCCTTTTGAGCTAAAAAACAACCATTCTCCACTGGCATGTATGAAAGGGGAATTTTCATCATAGGCGGTGTTTACTCCTTCTCCTAGATTCTCCACATCTCCCCAGACATTTCCATCTTTAAGGGTAGCTTTGTAGATGTCCTTTCCTCCAAGACCACCGGGGCGATCTGAGGAGAAATACATGGTTTTTCCATCTGCCGCAAGGCTTGCATGCCCTTCCCAGCTACCGGTGTTTATTCCTTCTATCCTTACTGGAGGCTCCCATAATTTCTTTTTCAGATGACTCACATAAATATCTCCTCCTTTTGACTCCATATAAATATATAGGCTATGTCCGTCAGGGGAAATGCCAATGACCTCTTCTCGTTCAATAGAATTTATTCTCTCACCAAGATTATCAACCTCCATCCACTCATCTCCATTTTTATGGGTGATATAAATATCCTCATAGTATTCTCCTTCTGGATCCGGCTCTTCATAGCTGTTTCTCATTCCTCCAGTGCAACCTTTGCCTTTATAGGTATATAGCATGGTTGATTCATCATAAGATAACATTGGCCCATATTCAGCAAACACAGTGTTTACAGGAGCTCCGAGATTAATTAGATTGTATTGGCTTGACTTATTATTTGCCATAATTGCCTTTCCGTTTTCACAATTCTCAATAAGATGTGGAATTTCTTCTTTATTGACAGCTGAGGTGCCCTTTACTTCCAATGCTTTATTGAAATACGCTATCGCTTCATCAAACTTATAATTGACCATTGAAGCTTTACCAAGATAAAATTGAATTTCTTCCAGGTCTGGTTTTAACTTATAAGCTTCTTCAAAGTAAGGAATTGCCTTTTCTTGTTGGTCATGCATAGCTAAATAGCAGATTCCTGTATAAAGTTTGTATTCGCTGACCCCAGGGTATCTCATGTCCAGCTTTAAAAAAACCAGAAGGGCCCGATCATAATCCCGTGATCCAATGAACCATTGGGCATCTTCTAAAAGTTCAGCTTCTCCGCCACCCAAAACGTATTTGGTTTCAAAAGACTTTGTTTCCTGGGAAATTCCCACAGATGACACAAAAAGAATCAACCAAAATACAGCGAGTAATTTCTTTATGTATATTATTCTATCTTTCATGAATGGAGGTGCTCTCAAAAATAGTTGTGATAAATACAAACAAAAAAGCCGGAAATGTTCTCATCAGATTGAATTAAACGATTACGAAAGTACAACTTTTTAAGAAGAAACAGGGCGATCCGCTTTGGCCTTATCAATACTGACATTAAGCTCAAAACCTATTAGCAAGATTGCAGAATTAAAATGCAACCACAGCATAATCACCATTAGAGTACCTATAGAGCCATAGAGTTTATTGTATTGGCCAAAGTTATTTACGAAGTATGAAAACCCCAATGAGGTTACAATGGTTAGCATAGTGGCCAGGGTTGATCCCGCAGAAATAAAACGCCATCTGGATTCTTTTGAAGGGCCCAGATAGTATAGGAACGAGATGGCAGAAAAGATTAAAGCGAGGATGGTGACCCATTTTCCTATAATCAGAAGAAAATAGGTGATATCAATATTCAGAAGACCTTTATGAATCAGAAAATCCATTGCAAGCTCACTAAAGATTATTAGTAAGATTGCAGTAATTAACAGGGATGATAAAATTACTGTTAATAAAAGTGCAATCAACCGCTGCATAAGAGCAGATCTGGGAGCTGTTTTATAGGAGGTGTTGAATGCATTGATCATAGAATTAACCCCGTTTGTTGCAAAAAAGAGAGCCATGATGAAACCTAAGGAAAGCAAGCCACCTCGCCTTTGAATTACCAGGTCCTCAACTGTAGTACTAATCGTTTCATATGCATTCTTTGGCATTATTTCCTCAAGAAGCATTAATAGTTCTTCCTGGAAGTTGTCAATGGGGATGTATGGAATTAAGGTGAATAAAAAGATAATTCCAGGAAATAGTGCAAGAATATAGTTAAATGCCAGTGAAGAGGCCCTGATCAGAATTGCTCCCTTTTTTAGGCTTTGAATAAAGAACCTTATCACCTCATACAATGCCATGCCGTCAAACCCAGGAACAACTAATTGTTTTGATGTATTTACAATTAAAATGAAAGGTTTTGATTGCTTTATGTGTAGTTTCAGCTTTGTCAGCATCTTGGATTGCTTAAAGAATAACTAAGTCGCGGTTTCATTTTATCTTGCAATGAAGACTCTCGTTTGTCTTGAAAAGATGTTTATTTCAACAGAAGGCCAATAATTTTCTTATTTGTTTTTCTTCCAGCACAAAAGTAAAGATACTCCAAAAGGAAATTTGATTTTACTTTTTAAAATAAGGCTTTCCACAGAGAATAGTTTAAAAAATAAATTGTTAAGTTGACTTGCTTTAAAGAGGCTGAAATCTGAGCCGCTTCCAGATCTGTATCGATGAAAAGAAAACAGCTTTCCAAGAGTTCGGACCAAAGTAATGGGAATAAAAAAGATGAAGTTAAAGTAAGATCGAAAGATGATATTGCCTTCATTTATGAATAAAGCAGTCAATTCTTTTAAGTTATATCTCCTGAAATGTTGGTTTACCTCATCGTGTATGCTCCACAAGAACATAAAAGCTGGAACGGTTACAAATACCAATCCTTCACTTTTGCAGACTCGTTTTAATTCTTTAACAGCAGAGGTGTCATCGTCAATATGTTCAATTACATCAAATGCACATACCAGATCAAATTGATTGTTTTCAAAAGGGAGATCAGTGCCACTGGCATTGACAACTTCTAATTTAAGCTCTGATGTTAAAAAATTACAGCATTCTTCATCAGGTTCTACAGAGACTACGTCTCCTAAGGATGATAGTAATTCTGAAGTATGACCTGTTGCAACGCCAACATTCAGGATCTTAAGGGGTCTTTGTGAAACCTGTTTTTTTAAAAGACTAAGAATAATTTTGTTTCTTCCTTTAAACCACCAATGTTCTCTTTCTAGTTTGTAATACTCTTTGTAGTATTCAGCTTTCATTCCTGCTTATCAAAAAACCGGTCCTTGATAATGTATTTAGGCCGATTACGGGCTTCATTATAAATTCTGAGCACATATTCACCTATTAGTCCAATTGAGATCAGCTGAACACCACTAAAAAGGGTTATAGCCAGAATTAAAGTAGTAAATCCTTCCGGAACATCTCCTAACACAATTTTTTTATAGATTACGAATCCCAAATAAATCAGGGAAACACTAATTGATGCAAATCCCAGAAAGGTGATAAGCTTTACAGGAAAATTACTGAAACTAAAAAGGCCATTATAAGCCAGTTCAAATAATTTTCTTAAAGTATATTTAGGTTTGCCAGAGTGCCTTTTTTCTCTTTCGCACTTTATTCCTATTTGCTTAAATCCAATCCAGCTTCTTGTTCCGCGAAGGAAGATGCTTTGTTCGGCACTTGAGAGTATATGTTGCACCGCATTCTTTTTCATCATACAGAAATCACCACTATCAAGATTTATAGGTGTGCTCGAAACAGACCTTAAGATTCGATAGTAAATCCAATAGGCAAATTTTAATAGGAGATTCTCTTTCCTCTTTTTCCGGATTGCATATACAATATCATACCCTTCTTGGATCTTTGCGTAAAACTCTTTTAGTAGCTCTGGAGGATCCTGAAGGTCTCCATCCATTAAACAGACAAGATCACCCGAAGCATGTGTCAAGCCTGCGAGATAAGCCGGCTGCTGACCAAAATTTCTGCTTAACGACAGGATTTTTATTCTCTCGTTATTATTTCTATGAGCCAATAGCTGCTCAAGGCTGGAATCAGTACTGCCATCGTCAACGAAAATAATTTCATAGTTTTCATCAAGGGTTTTAACATTAGTGATTATCCTTTCCAGCAAGACATCAATATTTTCCTTTTCATTAAATATGGGGATGACTACAGAAATCATAAATGGAAAATAATGAGATGGGTTAGTTTTTGCAAAGATATTTAAAATACAAAGAGAATTATTCTTGACAAAAGAGCAGGTTAAGAGATCTTGGCATTTAAACTGATATCCATATTGCCGGCACTGTGGATAATAGCGCCTGCCGAGATATAATCTACACCTGTTTCAGCAATTTCCCGGACATTATTTATAGTTATTCCACCTGTTGCTTCAGTTTCCATGCTGTTTTTTATCAATACTACTGCCTGTTTTAATTCAGCCACAGAGAAATTGTCCAGCATAATTCTGTCAAATTTGCCAATTCTTAATATTTCTCCTACATCCTCTAAGGTTCGTGCTTCTATACAAGTTTTTAGTTGCATGTTTTTGGATTGCAGGTATTTCAAGGTTCCGGTAATAGCGTTTTCAATACCTCCAGAAAAATCGATATGATTGTCTTTAATCATAATCATATCATACAAGCCAAATCTATGATTTTCGCCGCCACCGATTTTTACAGCAAGTTTTTCAAAGTATCGAAAATTGGGCGTTGTTTTCCTCGTATCCAGGATCTTGGCTTTCAGGTCTTCAACCCTCATAGCCATTTCATTCGTCTTACTTGCTATGGCACTCATCCTTTGCATGCAATTCAAGACCATTCGCTCACCTTTGAGGATTGACCTGGCTGGTCCAGAGATACTCATAACAACATCTCCAAATCCAACTTTTTGTCCATCTGGGTAATGGGCTTTGCATTCTATCTTCTCATCAATTTTTCCAAAGATCTTCTTGGCAATATCAAGTCCGGCGATTACACCCTTTTGCTTAACAATAATTTCGGCCATGCCAGATGCGTTCTCATCAATGCAGGCAAGGGAGGTATGGTCTCCATCACCTATATCTTCTTCTAATGCTGCACTTATGAATTCGTCGAGATTCATTAGACAAAAATTAGGTGATTAAATAAGAAAGACGAAAGCAATGTATCAGCGGTCTTTTTCTTCACTATTCAGGCTGAATTCATGAATGATATAGGAGGCTCCCTTCTGCTTCATATAGAAATAGGCCCTGAAAGATCCCTTGTCGGTAACCAGGTTACCAATGGTGTATTTAGCTCCATCTTTTGACGAACCTTTATGCAGCGTTGTATAAGATTTGGGATTATTCTTTGTGAAAAAGTCACGCAGGATCAGTTCAGATTGGGCTTTGCTATATACTCCTTCATTACCAGGAATGTTTAGGTCAATGCTATTGCAGAACAGCTTAGTTAGCTCTTTTGCATTACCAACTTTTATCGCTACTTCAATGCTTGAGGAAATGTCCTTTTCAGTTTGTCCGAAGGAAGTTTGAATCAGGAACCCCCCAACAATTAATATGCTCAATACTTGTTTCATCTGTTAAGTTCTAATGTTTATTCAATAATTAAGCCAGATGTTTTGATAACAAATCAACATTATAGCAAACTTAGTAAAATATACTGTTAATAGCCTATAGTTTAATTGCTTATGTTAAATGCTCATATACTTTTTTGTACTTTTCAATTCCGGCTTCGAGGGAATAATATTTTTTCGCTGCTGAGATGATATCCTTTCTGGGGATCAGTAACAAATTGTCCAATTCATTGATTGCCTTTTGGTAATCACCATTGTTGAAATTCTTAACTAGTGCACCGCACTTGGATTCATTTATTATTGCGTCTACATCACCAACGCCTGAATTGCAGATTATGGGTATGCCCATTCCCATTACTTCACCCATTTTTGTAGGGGAGGATGCTTTCTTTGAAAAAACCGAAAGAATAAAAAAGAGGTTGACTTGGCTTAAACTTACCAATGACGGCACCTCATTTCGGTTTGCTTTTTGAATAATTATTCTATCAGATGCAATATTTTTTTGCTGAGCAAGGTCCATTATGAGCCCAACAGGTTCCTGCGTGATAAAGAGAAATTTTGCCTTTGGTTTTACAGATAACAACTGCTGGAAAAAATCCAGCATTTCCGGCAACATGTACCAGGTGCCAATAGATCCAAGGTAAGAAATAATGAAATCCTCAGGAGAAATACCCAATGATTCTTTAAGCTCAGTTACTTCATTAATATCAACACTTTCCTCAGAGAACTGGTTTAGGTCAGCACAGCATGGGATTACCTCGATTGGGATTGGTTGATTTGGAATTTGTTTCCATGTATGAATTATGTCTTTTGCATTTTGGGTTAAGCTTATTGTGTAATCAGCGAAAGATAGAAATTCCATTTCTTTTTTCTTAAAATACCGATAAACTTGATTGAAAAGGAAGTTATTTGTGTTCCATATTTTGCCATCCACTCTTTCATCTGCATAAAAGCCTCGCATGTCAAAAATAAATTTGATGCCAAATTTGTTTTTCAACCACAATCCAATCAGAGAGGCTATATAGCTTCGGCAGTGGACTACCATAAAGGCTTTCTCTATATGTAGCTTATTTACAGCTTTTTTTAATTTGTATAGGTCCCAAATTGTTCCAAGTATTGGTGGACGTTTTGTATATGAGATATATTGCCAAGAGATGCCATGTTTTTTCAGGATTTTCTCAATGGTTTCATGATTCTGAGTAAAAGGTTCATTTTTCTCGCAACTTAATATAGTGGTTTTATATCCAGTATCTGCTAACCCAGATACATAAGGGATAATCTGAGATTGACCCAGGGGATCGGTTAGGCCATCATAAGTTATGTATAAAATCTGCATTCAGTGGGATTTAGACCGATAATATCAGACATAAACTACAAAAATACATGTTAAATAATAGTAATTTTACTTTTATATATATTAACTGATGAGCCATAACTCAATATAGCTAAAGCCTATTATGGATGTATTGAACATAATTGATATATGGGATTTTATCCTTGTTCCATTGTATCTTGGGTTGATCATGCTAGTAGGATATTTTATTAAGAATAAATACATTTCCAGGTACCCGGAGTTTAAATATTTAACCTGGGGATTAGCTGTAAAATGTTTGGGAAGTATGGCTTTTGGGCTTGTCTATGTTTTTTATTACGGGGGAGGAGATACTACAAACTATTACAAGGGAGCTGTTGCTCTGGCCAATTTGGCCAGCCATGATTTTCAAGGTTTTTGGGATATATTTTTTAACAATGAGTTGTCCTGGAAGAATTTCTGTTTATTTAATATCAATATAGGATACCCTCCTTGGTACATGTGGAAGGACCATGTGGCCTTTTCTGTTTGCAGGTATTCTTCTGTCTTTGCAATAATAGGCTTTAAATCGTTTTGGGTTATGGGTATGCTCACTGCATGCTTCTCCTATATAGGCCTTTGGAAACTGTACAGGTTGTTTAACATGCTTTATCCTGGATACTCAAAAGGGTTTGGTTGGACCATATTATTTATGCCTTCATTGGTGTTTTGGGGAAGCGGCATCATGAAAGACACCTTTGTTTTGGGGGCTGTATGTTGGGTTACCATGAATTTTTTTCAGGTATTTATCAGAAGGAAGAACCTTATTATTAACCTCTTTTTGTTGGTGATGAATGTTGCCATTATCATAAGTATGAAACCATATGTTTTGTTGTCTTTAATACCTGGAATGTTACTTTGGCTACATTCTGCTTATATGAAACAAATAACCCATCCAATGCTGAAAACCATAGCCCTACCTATTTTAGTTTTAGTAATTGGATTTGCAGGCTATATTACTTTTTCAAACCTAAGCAGTACTATGGGGGTATATGGAGATGTTGATTCTGCAGTAAAGCAGGCAAAAATTATTCAGCAGGATCTGTTAAGGGAGGAGCAATACGGCGGGAATAATTATTATTTAGGTGAAATTGATGGTTCTTTAGGAAATATGCTGGGCATTGCTCCTATGGCCATATTTACAGCCCTTTACCGTCCCATGTTGTGGGAGATCGGTAGCCCAACAATGGTGATCTCAGTAATTGAAAATACAATTCTGCTTTTAATTACCTTGGTTTTAATAATTAGGGTAAATCCTATAAAATATGTTAAGATAATATTATCTGAACCTATTCTTTTATATTCTCTCGTTTTTACCTTGCTCCTTGCTTTTGGTGTAGGAGTGGCGAGCACTAATTTTGGGGCTTTGGTGAGATATAAAATTCCTTTAATGCCCTTCTTTTTTTCAATGATATATGTTGTTTATGTCAAGAGTAAGGAAAGAAAATAAGAGATAGCTTAGCGGTTATTGTATTTAATTTGAAGCACAAAATCCTTATTGGATTTTAATTGCTGATTATAATATACAGATTAAGATTAGTAAATCCTAGAGGAACTTTCAGTTCTGACAAAGATCATTGATTTTCCTTTTCAATTATAAACATTAGATCTGGTCCAAATCTGGTTTCCCCCCCTAAAAACCTTTCAATTTTTCCTATATAGTAAAATATGTTTCTTAATGATATTCTCTTCCAATCCAGTATAAAGGGTGATGGGTACTGATAAT
>DTSC01000278.1 GCA_012965625.1 Flavobacteriales bacterium
AGCCTGCCTCCACAGAAGAAGGGTCATTATACCAGGCAACGAACTGGTCCACTTCTGCTCTTGAAATGATAAAATGTTTATCCCATTCAGCACAATTTTCCGGAGAAATTTCTGCTGTTCCACTTGTGTCTAATGGACCAGTCCAGAAATCCACTCCTGAGCTCCTGTATCTTTGAGCGGCGATCCTTAGCTGTCCGTTAACATCAGTGCCACCCAGCCAAAGAGAAGATAGATACATAGAATGTTTGTTTGACCCTTTTGGCACCTCATAACTGGGGGTATTTGTAGCAAAATCGCTGAACATATCACCACCTGTATGGATCAAAGCCTTTACATTATTGAATTCAAAGAAGGTCTTTTCATTGGGTTCAGCACAGCCTGCCGGACTTTTTTGCCTGGCTTTGCCCCTTTACGTCTTCTGTAGTCTTTTCTGCTTTTCCCAAGGGGTGTTTTGCTGCCATAGCAGGTGTAACATCCAGCATGGAGATCAGGGAGATTGTACCGGCAATAATAAATAATCTCAATTTCATAATTTAGATCCTTAATAATAGTTTGTTCATACACTTTCTAAAGTAACACTATCTTATGAAATTAAAAAGCGTTAATTATTAAATGGTAGGATTTTAAAGGAAATTGGCAAAAACATTCCAATTGATCAATTATAAGATCATGGAAATACATTTTAAATCAATTTGTTTCCACCTCTTTAATTATGTGGATATCAAATTATGATTTATATATTAAACCGTACACCCATGGAGTGTATGCCTTGGAATGGATTCGTATCTCTATAAGAGTAGTCAATACCAAAGGTGGTTCCTTTTTCCTTGTTTAAAGGAAGCTCGAATGTCAACCCAGCAGTGGGCCCCGTAAGGAAGGTGGTACTTGAACCGTCTTTCTCATACACATACCCAGCCCTTACCTGTAAATAATCTTTATAGGCATATTGCACACCCATACGGTATTGGTCTTTTGTAAAGGAGTTTGAGCTGAAATTGACAGCTGCGGTAATAGTATGCATCGAAGGAATATTCATAGTATCTATACCTCCAAACTCAAAGTCGTAAGAAGCACCAATATTTAATGAAGAGGGGAGCTCAAATTTCGATGAACGCTGCTCAATGGTCATATCTACGCCATTTGCTGATATTACATCCCTGAAGGACAATCCATCACCGGAATATTTCATGGCAGGGCCAACATTTTTCAGGGAAATTCCAAACATCAGGTTGTCATTATATTCTTTGGAGAACCCTGTTACATATTGAATACCAGCATCAAAGCCAATTCCTTGTGCACCAACGTCAGAAACAGTTTCTGAAATAACCCTTACGGCCATGCCTCCATAGATGCTGCGGGAGAACTCTTTAGCATATGAAAGCGTCAGGTTAAGAAAGGCGGGCTCAAAAAATCCCAGGCCACCCTCAGGGACATCTACTGTTGTCCTTTGGATTTCCCCAAAAGACATAGACATAACCCCCACACTGGCAACGCCGGTTTCTCCTACTTTTTGACTCAATCCAAAGGAATTGATGGAAATATCAGTTCCCTTCAACCAGTCAGTCCTGGCAAAAATCAGCTCAGTGTTTTGGGTGAAAGCTGTTCCCGCAACATTTAGGTAAATAGCCTCTAGTCCTCGTACACTCGCCATATTGGCATCTGCCCATCCGGAGCTTCTTGCCCATGGGTTGATAAGCAGCTCTGTAGCACCTGCTGAACCAGATCTGTCTGGGTTGCCTGCAAAAGTATTGACGTTTACAATAGAGGCAAGGCCTATAAGACAATATACAATTTTAGTTTTCATAATGTTATGCATAAAAAATGTTTTACGATGTTTTAAAATGAATCTAAATCAATTGGCCTAAGCACTCCAAACCATTTCAGCACTTTTTCGCCTATACCCGGTGCATTGACATGAATCATATACATGCCGCTGGCAATGGGTACATTTTTAGAATTCTTCAGATCCCAATCTATAGAGGTGATGGTATTATCATCCCTGGTGAACTGTCGGATCATGGTGCCGTTAAGGTTGTAAATCGTAACGGTACATTTAACAGGAAGGTTAATGATCTTGACCCGGTGATCGATCTGCGTGGTTTCATAGGCAGAAAATGCATAATAGGGGTTCGGTACAATGCCGATCATATCAAGGTTTTCAACAGCAATTTCATTTATGTCCGTATAGGTTTCGTAGGCATCCAGATTAAATGAATACATGGGGTTGTTGTCGTTTTGCGGATTTGCTGCTGCTGAAGAATCTGTTGAGAAATTCCTGGTATAAGGTTTTACTACCCTAAGCCTAACTGTAACATCAGTAGGTATTTGAGCCGGATCATTAAAATCATAACCTTCTTTAAGCAAGGGCATGCCTACCCACATGACATCATTATAAATATATTGCAGATTACCTGGTATTTCCTTAAATAAGGAATAAAGATATTGTCCCGCATCATAAGAAGGATTGTCATAACGGTTTATAGCAAGACTATCTTTAATGTCACCATTATGGCCCATGATATAGATATAGTGCTTTCCACCACCCCAGTAGGGCAAGCAGGCAG
>DTSC01000279.1 GCA_012965625.1 Flavobacteriales bacterium
ACGATGTAAAGCCCAGCTTTTAATTCATTTTTATAAATTGTTATGCGATTACTTTGAACAGCATGCAAGTCTCTTACCATTTTACCCATGCTATTATATATTCTAAGCACGAAATCCTGTTCGCCTGCATTATCAAACTCTATGGTAGTTGATTCAGTAAAAGGGTTGGGATATATCAACATGCTTTTACTAGATTTAATTTTCGGAATGCCTATAGAAGAGCAGTTTTGAAATACATTAAAACCATAAGCCCCTGGAGGATCTGTTAATTCACCAGAAGAAATTGTGTCCAAACCAGGCAGAACCAATAGAGCATAGGAGCCTCCGTTCCAACCATCCCCATAACTATCGTACATGTTAAAATTGTAGGACTCACAATTGGCTATGCATATAGTATCGTAATTGATCGTATTCGAAGAATATCCAGATCCAGTATCCGCTTGAGTACCCAATGCATCTGTTATACTCCAGGAAATTTCAAATCCATATACTGCAGTTGTCAGCACAATTTTTATTTCACTTGAATCTCCTGTGCAATTACTGCCTGAAGTTGGAACACAAAAATATTGGTTGGTATTAACCAGATCATGGGTGCTATTCATAGATCCAGCCCAAGAAAATGCAGCATAATTATTACCTGTTCCTACCAACTGCAACGACTGGCTTGCCGTAGCCGATTGTTCGTCAACGCCGATGTCAGATGAGGTTTGTCCATTTGCAGGTCCACTCGTAGCCGTCATGCTTCCCTCGTAGCTTAAAAACTGTATGATACTTGTATTACAGGTATCAAATAGCGCTACCCCATCAGGAGAACCATTTTGCATTCCTGATATATCGAACCAAACTGTGCCATAACCACATTGCTGGTCTGGAATGGTACCTGAAAGCTGTACAGTATTATAAGGGCTGTTATCATTTCCATTATATAAAACCAATTGATAACAAGCGAGATCAGTGCCTGCAGTTCCTGCTATTTCAACTCCTTCAGATGCATCTGCACCGTCATTCTCATAATGAATCTCATTAATAAATATCGCAAAACCGGATCCGCTACCAATTTGAACAGCGAGATAAACAGTGTTTCCCATACAGCCATTTCCATCAGTCTCAATCACACTTACCTGTCCTGGACCTGCATTCCCCCACAATACCTGAACACTATTGCTGCCTTGCCCTGAAAAAACAGATCCTCCCAATACAACCCAGCTATAGGTGCTTCCACTTGTATTGGGAACAGTATAAGTTTCAGTAGATATTGGGGATACCTGAGTAAGCCCATAAATATTCCCAGTCTGTGGCCCGGAAGAACTGCTTGAGACATTTCCATTTCCTGTTGCTATCGCACCAAATACTTCAGTTACATTTACGGTGTAATTACCAGCACCAAGACCTATAGCGATTTGTGTAGTTTGAGAATTTGGGTCATTCCACAAATAGGTATAAGGAGGAACGCCACCGGAGGCATTTGCTGTAGCAGTTCCGTCATTGTTACCGGTGCAGCTCGTACTTGTTGTTGTAACACTTACTGCTAAGGAACCACCTGTTCCACCACAAGGGAGGGTTTCCAATAAATAATAGGTACCCTGAGCAGCATTACCAGAATTGCCATACCCACCTGAATAAGAAACAATAGGAACAATATTATTGGTTTGACAATCAGATGCAAATATTTTTATTCTCCCACCTCCACCTGCACCACCAAGGTTTCCTGTAAATCCCGGATCACTTACAATAGACTGGTTAGAACAACCAGAATAAGTACAACCGCTGCCACTACCGTAACTACCAGATGAGCCTCCGTTACCTCCATCTGTATTTAAGGAACCTGTTATAATCATTATTGAAGTTCCTTTAATAAAAACACCTCCTCCGGAACCTCCTCCTCCTCCAGAACCTCCACCTGCACCACAGGATACTGTCAATTCTCCGCAATCGTCACACAAATCTGAACAGCATTTTGGAGAGGCACCACCATCTCCACCAAAACCACCTGAACCACCACTTTCTCCATTTACTTGAATTGAACCAGAAATCACAAGGCTATCTGAAGCCACAAGTTTTACCATTCCACCACCATCTCCACCACTTACTCCAGCCCCACCAAGATCAAATGACCTTCCACCACCAGCAGAACCACCTCCACCAGAACCCAGATCAATCTCTATTCCATTATCAGTACCATAAACAAGGCCTGTATTACCTCCAGATTTACCGATCCCTGCAACAACTGTAAAGTCTGGAGAAATAGTAACATCTGATGTATAACCATCTGAACCGTTTCCACCACTTCCCCCTGAAGTACCATTGCCTCCATAACCAGCACCACCACCACCACTACCGCCAGATGATCCGCCTATCATGCCTGCATAATCTACAGTATTGAAACATTCTTGTTTAGGACCAGAACCATCACGACCATCTTTGCCACCATCACCACTTCCCGTTCCTTGCCCATTACCACCAGCTTTACCACCTTCTACTACAATATGGCCTGGATCACCACTATTGCTGCAACCATCTAAACCTGTAGCATCGCCAGTAGAACTACTTACCAAGGCACCACCGATTCCATTAGAACCACCTGGATTACCGGCATAATCCCCATTAATCGTCCCTTCTATAAATATTTTTGCTGCATATATTTTAAGGTTACCACAATTTCCTATGGCAAATGGCTCAACTGTTATAGTTACGCCGGCTGGGATGGTAAAGCTGCCAGAGATATTATAAGCTCCACTTAGAATAGTATCTGAACCAAAATAGAGGTTTCCGCTGATTACAGCAGAATCACATTGAGAATATGCCTGACACGACAATATAAGAAAGAGAGTTAGGGTGGAAGAAAGAGTATATAATCTATTCATTTCTAGTGTGTTTTTGGTAGATTAAAAATAGTACATACGAAAAAACAACGGATAAGGTTATTTGTATAATTATTTGGTGAAGTATTCAAAATCCAGTTCCGAAATATCCGAAAGCTCTTTCCCACGGTCTAGTAATATTAGGTTGCTTTCAGGATAATACCAATTTACTTTAACCGATAAACAGGAATTCTTAATTGACATGAGCAATTTTAAAAGCTGCTTTGCTGATGATGAATTGAAATAACTCAGATCTATTTCAACAGCAATGCTTTCACTTCCAAGTTCCTCAATATAATGCTGGACCCATTCATGTACCTGCTTATAATACGCTGATGCATCTTCAGCCATCGATCTGCCTGAAATAAACACCAGTCCTGTTGTTTTAAGGATAATTTCAGGACATAATTCCGTTGCACTTATCGTTAGATCTTCCATTATTGATTTGGAATTTTAATTCCAATCAACAAATAGGTACAAATAGCGTCTTTCACTATTTTTATATCGAGTGGTGTCATTAGGGTCCTTCTTAAATCTATTAGGCCCACACCAGCAAAATCTCCAACGATTTTCACACTTTTCTTTAGCCCTTTCCTGTACAGTTCATCTAAATTATTTTTTCCTAAACCGTTGAGCATCTCAACATAGTTTTGCAATTCCTCACCTGTATTATCAATCATGTTTCCTGTACAAAGGTAGTAACCAGCCTTTGTTTTAGCCAGAGAAAAGATCCCATTACTTACACCGTCTTTTTTCTTTCCATGGCGAGAAACGTTTTGCATCAACTCTACTGCTGTATGGAAAGCTTTAAATTCTGCTGTAGAATCATGCGAATCAGTATTGTGCTCAAGGATATTTAGCATGGGTGAAATAATATCATTATTGAAACCACCTTTGTATAAGAAGACAATTTTGTTTTCAAGAATCAGATCATGCAGGTTTGTGTTTTCCTGGATTCCTATTGGCTCTATCTGTTCTTCAGGATCAGCATCATAGTCCACCAAAAGATCGATCTGCATACCAAAAGCAAAAACATCTTCATCAATTAGCTTAAAACAAGTCTGAATAGGCCTTTGAGATTTTTTAGCCATTTCAATCAATCCTAATCCAGCACCACCCTTTTGGCTGAAAGAACCTTCATTTAAGGCCTTGGTATAATACTCTTTTATCTGATCCTTATTTAGGGTATTAATAACACTGAGCTTATCCTCCAAGAACAATTTAGCATCCTCCTTTACAGGATTAGAAGAAAAAATGTGCAAATATGGATCAACACCTCTTATGCCAAATAAACTGGTTATCTTACTATCCAGGGTTTCATCTCCATGACGCACAATATTTTGAAAACTTTCGGCCATTAAAAAAGACATTCTCCTTTGGGCCTTTTTAGTCACATCATACTCAGCAAGACTTATCAATTTATCAGTAAAGGTATCATCAAATTCTCCATGGTAATACATACTGATCCTGTCATTCTCAAAATACTTACGCAATAATGAAATTACATTCAAATTTTCAGCCATTCTTTTTGCGCAAAAACATTATGTCCAAATATTAAATCAGATACAAGATATATGAATTTCTTTGTTTTACAAAATCACAGCACTATTAAAGAAGATAAAATTAACCAAATAAAAACAAATTATAATGGCATATTTAGGATTCAACAAATTTATATAAGTATATTAGTAGCTTTCATAATAGTTATCTTTGTTAGATGTTGCGTATTTGCAGTTTATTTATTCTTTTTATTCTTCTCCTCGTTTTGCAGCTAAAAGCCCAACCTACTGTGCAAGATTGCTTGGGTGCAGTGTCAGTATGTCAATCTAGCTTCACAGTATCACAACTCCCCACAAATAGCTTTGGTAATTTTCATCCAGAAATTGGCAGTGGTACATGCCAAGGGGCAGACAACAAAGTTTCATATTGGATGAAGGTTTTTATAAAATCTTCGGGTAATCTTTGCTTCAGCATTACACCTATATCTGGTGGTGATGATTATAATTATTCTGTATTTAACTTAACCAATGCAATCTGCTCTGATTTATTGACTAATGCTGCAGCCCTTGAAGTAAAATGCGAATACAGTACGCTTACCCAGGCCGGTCAATCTACTGGTGATTGCCTCCCTGTTCAAACAGGAGAGACCTATATGATCTATGCCGTTAATTATGCTCCATCAACTTTTGGTTTTAGCATCGATTTTTCCAGTTCCTCAGCAGTGATTGCTGACAATACTGCTCCTTTTATCGCATTTGCATCTGCATTATCCTGTGGCACTTCTACCATTACAATTAATCTCTCAGAAAATGTGCTTTGCAGTGAAATAGAAGATTCAGATTTTGAGCTTACTGCAAGTAGTGGTGGCCCCTATACACTTTCTGGTTTGGCATCACCTCCCTGTCTTGAACAAGATTCTACCTTCACAATGACTATTACGCCCGCTATTACTGCTGGAGCTACTTTTAATTTATGTGTCACCAATAATGCTGGTGGCTTCTCAGACCAATGTGGCAACAACACTTCGTCTGGTTGCTATTCATTTGTAGGCCAGGGTTTGGAGGTAATTCAAGACCTTATCACTGATGTAGAATGTTTTGATGGAAATGATGGATCCGCTACCATCTCTATTTCTGGAGGCGTACCACCTTACACATATATTTGGAGTACAAATCCTGTACAGACTTCCTCATCAGCAACTGGCTTGTCAGGTGGCAATTATGTAGTCCAGGTACTGGATGCCACGGGATGTAGTGGAACAGGAACCATCACTATTGGAGAGCCAAGCGTTGCAGTAGGAACAGATATGGTATCTTGTGATGAAACCACCTGTGATGCAAAAGCAACTGCCCAAGTAACTGGAGGGGCTGGCCCTTTTTTATGTGAATACTGGAATCTTACCTTTGACACTTTATATTGTTCATCAGCTCCCCTTATTCCGTGTACAAATTTATGTGTTGGCTCCTATTATTGTATTACTATTGACCAGGGCCAAACACCTTTTTGTGTTGACACTACTACTTTTACAATTATAGAACCTGTTATAGGCACAAATCCTATCCCAACTTCTTGCCTGGATAGCTGTGATGGTTCTGCTATAGCAATACCAATGCTTGGAAGCATCTTAAACACCTATCAATGGTTTGATTCACTTGGGGCTGCAATGTCTGGACAAACGGATTCTATATTAACTGGCTTTATTTGTGCTGGTGAATATTCTGTAGAGATCACAAATAATGATTTGTCTCCTCCTTGCATAAAGACAGCGAATGCAAGTGTGCCAGAACCAGCTGCAATTACAGCAAGTATCACGGCATATAAAGATGCATGTTTTGGTGTATGTGATGGCAGTGCTACGCTAACAGCTTCTGGAGGGACAACCCCTTATGTATACACTTGGGATGATCCTAATTTACAGACTACTGCTATTATAACAGGCTTATGCCAGGGAAATTATTCAGTAACCTGTACGGATTCCGAAGGATGCCCAAGTGTTACTGATAATGTACAACTAGATACAAATCCCGAATTAATATCTTCAACAACGGTAAAACATACAGACTGTGATGTGCAAAATGGAGAAGCCTCTGTTCAAGTTTCAGGAGGAACTTTACCTTATGTTTATTCCTGGAGTAATGGATCTACTAATAGCGGTCTAACTGGGTTGACTGTTGGCACATTCACATGTACCACTATAGATTCAGTAGGTTGCGCAAATATTGCTGTAATTGATCTTGGCTATATTGATAGCAATACAGCAATCATCGAAGTAATTGATTCAATTTCCTGTAATGGCGCTTGCGATGGGAAAATAACTGTTCAGGTAACAGATGGAATACCCCCTTATCTCTACTCATGGAGTTTGGGAAGCAGTAATGACACCATATCTAATTTATGTACTGACACAATTTTCGTTGCAACTACTGATGTCACAGGCTGTCCTGGATACGCATCTATCATATTATTAGACCCAGATCTCATATCGTCTTCTATTTCCGGATTGGATGAAACAAGCTGTAATTCTTTAGATGGTTCCATTGATTTAACACCTTCTGGTGGCAGGTCACCCTATACTTTTGTATGGAATCCAGGAGGAGAAACAACAGAAGATTTGAACAACCTTGGTTTCGGAACTTATTCCGTAAATATATCAGATGCTTATGGTTGTCCATCTGACTCTACTTCTTTTACACTAATAGATCAACCTAGAATTGAAGTTGTTATTCCAGTAATAAATGCAAGCTGTTTTGACTATTCTGATGGTGTCGCAAACCTAAGTGTAGCGAGCGGAGGAGCTGCTCCTTACACCTTTACCTGGGATACTGATCCTATTCAGATTGATTCCATTGCAACAGGCTTACCTGCCGGCACCTATACTGTCTCTGTAACAGATATAAATGAATGCCCGGAAACTGTCAGTTCAATTACCATTACTGAACCAGCACTAATTACAGCCACTTTGACGTCAGAATGCTTGAATGGTTATGGAGATTTATATGCCATCACTGAAGGCGGAACCTCCCCATATACTTATTCCTGGTCAAATGGTGGAATAACGGATGCTGAGTTAGGACTTGACACAGGGAATTATTCAGTAACAATTACTGACATTAACGACTGCCCTCCAGCAATACGTGATATTGATTTTTTACCGTGTACGCTAATGATACCAACCGCATTTACACCTAATGGAAATGGCGAAAATGATGTATGGCAAATAGAAAACCTGGAATTTTTTCCTGACAGCAGAATGAAAATATACAACAGATGGGGCGATGTAGTGTTTAAATCTGAGGGATATGAGATACCATGGGATGGCAAGCATAGAACAACAAATGCTGATCTGCCAACAGCGGTATATTATTATGTTATAGAAAATGTAGAATCAAAATTTATTGAAGAAGGAAGTGTGCTATATGGATATGTGACTATTATAAGATAAAAAACAAATTATGCCTATCGTCATTTAAAGGCTTGCCTTAGGCAATACTATGTTCTTGTACCCTTGTATATAAAATAAATAAGATGATTTTGTGTTGTGGCAACCCCTTTCTAATATACTTCGTCTGTATTTTATTATAACGTATAGCTATAATTTATGTGAGTTGATTTTATTTAGTTTAGTGGTGAATTTCTTTTAGCCTTTTCTATTATGACATCAAAACTATTGTTCAATACTACCTTCCTCTTGGCTATATTCATCAGCCAGTTAGTCTATGCACAAAAACAAGTGCCTACTACATTACACCATCAAGAAAAATGTGGGGTAATGGAAAACCTTGAAATGCGCAAACTACAAGATCTAAACTTGGAGAATCGCATGCAGATGATTGAAGCGCATACCCAAAATTATATTTCAAATCAATCGCTCAACAATTCAAATGGAAATAAAAAAGCAATTATTACAATTCCAGTTGTATTCCATGTAGTTTATAACAATTCCAACCAAAACATACCTGATGCACAAATAATGTCACAGCTTGATGTGTTGAATGAAGATTTCAGGAGACTTAATGCTGATACTGTTAATACACCCAGTGCATTTCTAGGTGTTGCAGCTGATACCGAAATTGAATTTTGCCTGGCCATAAGAGACCCAAGTGGTAATCCCACAACTGGAATTACAAGAACTTCTACCTCAACTAGTGGATTTTCAACCAATGATAATGTTAAATTTAACAGTTCAGGTGGTAAGGATGCATGGCCATGTGACGAATACCTTAACTTCTGGATTTGCAATTTTAGTGGGGGGTTATTGGGATATGCTCAATTCCCCGGTGGCTCTTGTAATACTGATGGGGTTGTTTGTTTGTATACTTCCGTAGGAAAACCTCCAGATAACCCTTTCCCAGGGCCTTATAATTTGGGCAGAACTGCCACCCATGAAGTTGGCCATTGGTTAAACTTAAGACATATCTGGGGGGATGGCGGTTGTAGCCAAGATGATTTTGTGAGCGATACACCTATATCTGACGGATCTAATTTCGGTTGCCCAACCGGTAGTGTTGCATGTAGCTCTACTGATATGGTTGAAAACTATATGGATTATACTGATGATGATTGCATGAACATCTATACACAAGGACAAAAAACCAGGATGCAAGCATTATTCAGTTCAGGTGGAACCAGAGAGGCTCTAGCCTCTTCCCTGGGATGTACGCCACTTGCAGCCCCTCCTATTGCCAATTTTGAATCTGATGTAACCATCACCTGCACTGGTGAAGTACAATTTACAGACCTCTCAGGCAATGCACCTTCTTCATGGTTATGGGACTTTGGAGATGGGAATACTTCTACTCAAGAAAACCCAGTCCACATTTATGCTAATAATGGCACTTATACTGTACAACTCACCGTAACCAATAATTACGGAAGTGATTCCTTTACTATTACCTCATATATTGTGGTTAATAAACCAACTGCGCCATCAGCTACAGGTGCCTCCAGGTGTGGCCCAGGATCATTAACAATGAGTGCTTCCGGCACTGGCTCCCTCAGCTGG
>DTSC01000280.1:0-2413 GCA_012965625.1 Flavobacteriales bacterium
CAGGGATTTTAACGGACAAAATAATTCGTGCAATAGAAGTTGTTCCAGGAAATAAGAAAATTGTTCATCATGCACTTGTTTATCTGGATACAACCGCGAGTTTCCAGACAGACACCAGTGGCTTTTGTGGAGGCCCCTCCTTTGCGAGGCTGTTAGGTGGTTATGTGCCGGGGGCAACTCCTATAATATTTCCAGATGATGGTATGGGGTTTAGAACAGGTGTCAGCTTGCCGGCAGGCTCTAATATTGTTCTGGCTATGCACTATCCTGATGGTAGTGCCGGTCAACTTGATGCAACTTCTGTAAATTTTTTCTTTTATCCAACAGGAACTTCAAATTTCCGAGAGGTTTATGCTGAACCAGTATTGCAAGATTGGTCATTTTGTATTGATCCTGATACCATCCAAACTATTTATGATCAATTTCCTCCCTCAGGTAGTCTAGGACAGGATGTTTCCGTGATAAGCACGATGCCCCATATGCACCTTCTTGGGAAATCAATAGGGGCTTATGCGGTAACTAATGCAAATGACACGATTCCCTTTATAAATATTAGTAATTGGGATTTTGATTGGCAAGGATTCTATTTCTTCAAAAATGCAGTAAAACTTCCGGCTGGAAGTGTAATTTATGGATATGGAGAGTATGATAATACTAGTAATAACCCATTTAACCCAAATACTCCTCCAATTACTGTTTGTGCAGGTGATGCAACCTCCGATGAAATGTTTATAATTTATTTCCATTACCTGATGTACCAACAAGGTGACGAATTGATTAACCTTGATAGCCTTCTTACTAATTTTACGGTTGACATTCCAGAAAATAATTTAGATATGGATAAAGCCCTAAAGTCATTTCCAAACCCTTTCTGTGAAAATTCAAAATTGACATATTCAATTTCAAAATCAGGACATGTAAAGCTTACAATACTTGACAGGACTGGTCGTATTATTCGAACGCTGGTAAACAAACATCAAGCAAAAGGCAATTATAGTCAATCCTGGGATGGAAAAGATGATTTTGGCAAGGCTGGAGCAGGACTGTATTTCTATCGCCTAGAATCTAATGGATTGGCTAAAACAAACAAGCTGATTTATCTTAAATAAATTAATACCTTTAAACTATGAAACCAATTATTTTTCTATTTAAGGCCACATTATGTGTGGTTCTGTTTATTTCTCCTATCTGTACTTATTCACAAGATACATGGAGTGATATTCATGCGATATTTCAAACAAGCTGTGATGGAAACTCTTGTCATAGCTCATCTGCACCAAATCCATTAAAATTAATTGGAACATCATCTGCAGTATATAACAATATAATTAATGTTACTCCTTTAAACTTAGATGCTTCAGCAAAAGGATATAAACTTATAGATCCAGGACACCCCCATTTGAGCTTCTTGTTAAAAAAAATCAATAATGGAGTTGACCCAGATAATGATATCGACGCTCTGGCACAAGGAGACATGATGCCTTCCACAGGACCAGCCTTAACGGATGAGCAAATAGAACTTATTAATGCGTGGATTCTACATGGTGCACCTGAAACTGGCAATGTAGTTGACCAACAGATAATAACTAACTATTATAGTGGCTTGGGTCTTGCCCAGGGCACACCACCAGCAGCCCCAGATTCATCTGAAGGCTTTCAAATACATCTGGGGCCTTTATTTCTTGCACCTGGTGATGAAAAAGAGTTCTTCAAGAAACTCAAGCTTCCCAACATTGCTGATTCAATGGAAATTACCCGGATTGAATCATTTATAGACGCAGAATCACACCATTATATCATTTACAAATTTGACAACCAAGTTGCTGCTGATGCCATTTTAAAAAATGGGTTAAGAGAAGTTGTGGGATTGGCTGATGCTTTTGTTAATGGTACAAGCATGGTTACTGCTTGGCAAAACTCCTCTGATGTAGTGCTGCCAAATAATACTGCATATTTTTGGGAAGGGAATCCAACCCTTGACCTTAATCTACATATTAGAAATTATTCCACTGACTCAGTCCTTAAAACATCTGTTTACAGCAATGTCTATTTGCAACCCAAACAAAACACCACAATAGAAATGATTTCAGACCTGACCCTTTATTCTACTGCTCCGTTAAGTTTGTGGCCCTGTAACACCGGAAACCCATTCTGTATTCCTGCTGATGGTATGGACCACACTTTTACTAGCGATGTTACAAGTCAGAACCTGATTGCCGGCCCTAATGATAGCATGTACATTTGGTTGTTGTCTTCGCATACGCATAAATTCGGTGTAGGCTACAACATATATACAAGAAATACTGGTGGGGGCATTAAACAACAGGTTTATGATGGGTTTTATAACTTCGATTATACTGCCTACCAGGGTTATTATGATTATGAGGATCCGTCAGTTAGATATTTTGACCCC
>DTSC01000280.1:2441-9303 GCA_012965625.1 Flavobacteriales bacterium
GATGGGCTCATTCATGAGGCTACATTTAATAATGACAGTTCTATTGAAGTGAGTTTTGGTTTAACCACCAATGACGAAATGATGCTAATGTTCCTGCAATATACATTGGAGCCACCTAGTGCCGTTGTCCAAACTGCGATAAGCGACAGAAAAGAATTCTCTGTAAATGTAATGCCAAATCCTTCTATCAGCAGTTCGGAGATTTTATTTGTTAGAGATTATGTCAGAAAGAACGAACTGATTGTATTATATAATTTACTGGGTGAAGAAATTATTACTCAAGCATTCCCTTTAGGAGAGAAAAAACTGTACCTAGAAAAGAATCTGCTTAGTCCTGGTATATATATATACAAATCCATGGCAGGAAACATATTGCTACATTCAGGGAAGCTAATTGTGAATTAGTTTTATTTCCCAAGGGCAACTATTTGAATAAACATTTCCATTAGGATACTTTTGTATCTTTGGATTGATGGGAAATTTATTACTCCCTGTTATGTTTAGCTTTCCTATGGCCCAAGAGATTTTTCGTTCAGAAAAAATAATAAAGAAATATGCTGACCATCTGGCTTTGGATGAGGTAAGCATCTCTGTAGAAAGCCAAAGTATTTTTGGGCTCCTGGGGCCAAATGGAGCTGGCAAAACCTCATTAATCAGAATTATCAATCAAATAACAGCACCTGATTATGGTTCGGCCTATTTTGAAGGATCTCCTCTTAACAGCAAACATATAGAACATATTGGATATCTCCCTGAAGAAAGGGGTTTGTATATGAAAATGAAAGTGGGGGAACAGGCACTTTACTTTGCACAACTTAAAGGATTATCTAGGAAAGATGCACTCATGAAACTAAAAGTTTGGTTTGAAAAATTTGAGATCCAGGCTTGGTGGGATAAAAAAGTAGAAGAGCTATCAAAAGGCATGCAGCAAAAAATTCAATTTGTCATAACGGTTATACATGAGCCCAAGCTCCTAATTTTTGATGAGCCTTTTTCAGGATTTGATCCTATCAATACTGATCTGATCAAAAAAGAAATTCTGGACCTCAGAGATAAAGGAGCCACAATAATTTTTTCAACCCACAATATGGAATCAGTTGAGGAGCTATGTGATCACATAGCCCTTTTAAATAATGCCAGAAAAATTTTGGATGGCCCACTTAATGAAATACGCAATTCCCATAAGTCCAACTTGGTTAAAATTGGATTTAATGGGAATCTTGACAATCTAAAAAAGGGGCTAAACGGCAATTCATTAATTGAAAGTACTAAAGGAGATAATCATTGGGTTGTAAAAATCAAATTAGCAGAAAAAACATCACTTAATGACTTACTCCAAGGTATTATTCCACAAATAGAAGTTGTTTATTGTTCAGAAGAAGTCCCTTCTATTAGGGATATCTTTATTGAAAAAGTAAAGGAACCCAGAAACAGTTGAATTTATTAACGCTTAATAGCACAAATAAAAAGCACATTGTCTAAAATCCCTCTAATAATTAAACGCGAATACTTTTCTAGGGTTAGGAAGAAGTCCTTTATTGTTATGTCAATCCTTGGGCCTTTATTAATTGCTGGCTTGATGATCATGGTAATCTGGATGGGAATGGCTGAAAATGAAAACCAAAAACTCATTGTAGTTGATGACCTAAAGCCTGCTTTTGCTCCTCTAAAAACCAAAAGCAATATAAACATACGGTTTGACTATAGCGACATGGAATTATCAGAGGCAAAAAAACTATTGTATAATTCTGATTATACTGGCATTCTTTATATTCCACATAATATTTTACATGCAAATACTGCGCAGCTTTTCTTCTTAAAACAACCTAGTGTAATGGTGCAAAGAAGCATTGAAAATAAAGTAGAAAGCATTGTGGAGGTGCTTAAGCTTAAAAAATATAAAATTAAAAAGGAAGACTTTTATAATGTCAAAACAAACTTTAGGCTCAACCCTATTCTATATAAAGAATCAGGAAAGGAAGAAGTGATTAACAAGGAAAATGCATATGTTGGTTTTGCCTTTGGTTTTTTTATTTACATGTTCATTTTCTTATATGGGGTCCAGGTAATGAGGGGAGTTATAGAAGAAAAAACCAGTAGAATTGTAGAGGTAATCATTTCTTCTGTTAAGCCTTTTGAATTAATGATGGGGAAAATTATCGGTATTGCTATGGTTGGGATCACGCAACTCCTAATATGGATTGCTTTAACTGTAGGTATTGTAACTATTGGGCAATCCGTCTTTTTTGCCTCTAATTATGATGCCGCAGATATTGTAGAAACCATGCAGATGACCAGCGAAATGAAAAAACAAGTTGAAACAGAAACTTCATTTTCTACCAAAGAACTTATTGACAAAAACAATCTCATTTTCAGAATCAACTGGCCTTTAATGATCGGGATGTTTATGTTCTATTTTCTTGGAGGTTATCTGTTATATAGCGCCTTATTTGCCGCTATTGGATCTGCAGTGGATAGCGAAACAGATACCCAGCAATTTATGCTTCCGGTTAGCATGCCCCTGGTTTTAGCCTATATCATGTCAGTATTCATTATTGAAAACCCTGAGGGACCTGCAGCTTTTTGGTTTTCTATTATTCCCTTTACCTCTCCGGTTGTAATGATGGTTAGGATTGCAATGGGAATAAATGAAGGAGCAATTTGGGAGGTGGTTTTATCTATGGTTCTACTAATTGGCACATTTATCTTTGTAGTTTGGTTGGCTGGACGAATTTATCGTACGGGAATCTTAATGTATGGAAAAAAAGTCAGCTATAAAGAACTGTGGAAATGGCTTTTCTATAAGTCTTAAATAATATTTGATTCTGTAAGAAGGCATGCAAAGAATCGCCATCATTGATTTGGGCACCAATACCTTCAATCTGCTTATTGTGGAGTATGCTAAAAATAAAAAACCAAAAGTCATTTTTAAAAACAAAATTCCAGCTAAACTTGGTGCCGGCGGCTTTACAGAAAAGAAAATAAAGCCTAAAGCTTTTCAGCGTGGCTTGGATGCTTTGCATATTCACAAGGACTCAATTAATGAATTCGGCGTATTTTCAGTTCATGCTTTTGGCACATCTGCCCTGCGCGATGCTTCCAATAGCAATAAATTTTTAAAAGCGGTGTTGAAAGAAACCGGCATTAAGGTCAATATAATATCTGGTGAAAAGGAGGCAGAATTAATTTACAATGGCGTCAGCAAAGCAATAGACATTGGCCCTAAGCCTCAACTTATTATGGATATTGGCGGTGGCAGTACTGAGTTTATTATTGCGGACAGAAAACAGATATTATGGAAACACTCTTTTGACCTTGGCATTTCTAGAATTTGGGAAAGCTTAGCTCCTTCAGACCCTTTACATGAAAGAGACATTAAAGCCTTAGGAAAGGTTCTTGATATTGGACTTAAATTACTGTTTTCTGCATTAAAACAATTTCCTGTTGAAGGGTTAATTGGTTCATCGGGATCGTTTGAATCGCTTGCTAAATTAATCCTAGTTTTAAAAGGTCGTGAATATGATTTCGCTAAGAACACATGCTATTCATTCAAGCTGAATGAATTGCAAATGATCCACAATATGCTTATAAAATCCACTAAGAAAGAACGAAAAAAAATGAAAGGTCTTGTAAAGTATCGGTTAGACACAATTCCCCTGGCATCGGTATTTGTCATGTATATAATAAGCCGCTTAAAGATAAAAGAGATGCGTTTATCAACATATGCCCTTAGAGAGGGTGTAATGAGCGAAATGATAAACATGGCATAGTTTCTGTCAAGAAGAAAGGCAATTAACTATATTAGCAATTTATTCTTTTAGATTATGTCAAAGATTTTGGTAATAGATGATGAGAAAAGTATCCGTAGCTCCCTACGGGATATCCTCGAGTATGAAAAATACAGCGTTGAAGAGGCTGAAGATGGTGTTGAGGCACTAAAAATGATAAAAGGAGGTAATTATGATGCCGTTCTTTGCGATATTAAAATGCCCAAAATGGATGGTATTGAGGTCCTCGACAACATAATCTCTAACGGCTACGATTTCCCTGTGGTCATGATATCGGGTCATGGAAATATAGATACTGCCGTTGATGCCATTAAAAAGGGCGCATTTGATTATATCTCCAAGCCATTAGATCTAAATCGCCTGCTAATTACCATGAGGAATGCCTTGGATCGTTCCTCGCTTGTAACAGAGGCTAAAGTGTTAAAGAAAAAGATCTCAAAGACCTATGATATGATTGGGAATTCAAAAGCAATCTCTGAGATCAAAGAAATGATAGAAAAGGTGGCTCCTACCAATGCTAGGGTGATGATTACAGGAGAGAATGGAACGGGAAAAGAGCTGGTTGCCAGATGGCTGCATGAAAAAAGCGAATGTTCTTCAGGACCTTTTGTAGAGGTAAATTGTGCTGCAATTCCCTCAGAATTGATTGAAAGCGAACTATTTGGCCACGAAAAAGGGGCATTTACTTCTGCTATTAAACAACGTAAAGGAAACTTTGAGCAAGCAGAAGGGGGAACTCTCTTTTTAGATGAAATCGGAGATATGAGTCTGTCAGCACAATCCAAGGTACTTAGAGCCTTGCAGGAAAACAAGATTATGCGGGTTGGCGGAGAAAAAGGCATTAAAGTAAATGTAAGAGTAGTTGCAGCTACCAATAAAGATGTAAAGAAAGAAATTGAAATGGGTAATTTCAGAGAAGACCTTTATCATAGACTGGGGGTTATTTTAATTCACGTTCCGTCTTTAAATGACCGAAAAGAGGACATCCCTCAGTTAACTGAACACTTTACAGAACAAATATGCTCAGATTATGGCATGCCAATTAAGTCAATTACCAAAGATGCAATGGCTGAATTAAAAAAAATCAGCTGGACAGGTAATATCAGAGAATTGAGAAATGTAATTGAACGTTTAATTATTCTATGTGACACAAAAATTACTGGAAAAGATGTTTTGAACTATGTGAAAAAGTAAAAATCTTCATATTAGGCTACCTGATTTCTGCCCCAAATTCCTTCTTGAATACTTTTATCAACTTATTCATTACCTGGTCCACCTCCACGTCTGTAAGTGTTTTATGAACATCTTGAAGAGTAAAACTGATTGCATAAGACTTTTTATCTTTACCTATATTATCTTCTTCATATACATCAAATAAATTCACTTTTGTTAACAGGGTTTTATCCGTTTTCCATGCCATGCTTTCAATTTCCGAATATTGAACCTGCCTGTCAATCAGCAAAGCCAAATCACGTCGTACAGCAGGGTATTTTTTAAGCTCTTTATACTTGATTTTATTCACCCTTAACAAGCTTTCTATATTATCCCAATTCATGGTAGCATAATACACTTTGTTCTTAATATCAAACTTATCCAATATAGTGCGGTTTACCTCTACAACTTTTGCAACCTTCTTTTTTAATATCTCATAAGCCTGCCCAGCAAAATGGTCTGTGGTTAAAGAAACTGCTGTAATGCCAGGTTTGTCAATCCCTAGTTTTGAGATGATCTTATGAACAAGCCCTTTCAAATAAAAATAGTCTGTGTCGTCCTTTGCAGAATTCCATTGCTCTTGATCTTTCCTGCCGCTGATTAATATTGCTAGTTGTTTTTGCTCTCTATACTCATCCTTTGCCTTTGCAAAATATGTTTTGCCAAATTCAAACAACTTTACATCTGGAATTTGGTGGTTCTGGTTTCTTGCTATTACCTCTAAGCCACTATACAACAGCGTTTTTCTTAACACATCAAGTTCGGTATTTAGGGGATTCATCACCTTTATCAAACCCTCAACATTATCATAATAGGATGAACGAGAAATGGAATTGTTTATAATTTCCGTCAAGCCTGTGTCGCAAAGCAATTGCGAAATCCTTTCTGCTACATCTTTTTCAGGTGTGACATTTGTTGAATATGAAAACTGCGTAGATGCTGGCATTTTAACATTATTGTAACCATAAATACGTAGGATCTCTTCTATCAAATCTGCCTCTCTTTGAACATCCGCTCTATATGGTGGCACGGAAATTACAAGACCTGAATCTGATTCGTCATCAATCTTCATCTCCAAAGAAGTTATAATATTTTTTATAGTATCCCTATTTATCTTCTGCCCTATTAAACTATCACAATTATCATAGCTCATCGTTATTTTAAAATCTTCGCACTCCTTGGGGTATATGTCTATAATCTCAGAAGAAATGCTGCCACCACATATTTCCTTAATAAGCATAGCAGCTCTCTTTAATGCATATATCGTATTATTAGGGTCTGCACCTCTTTCAAAGCGAAAGGACGCATTGGTGTTCAAGTCATGTCTTTTTGCTGTTCTTCTTATCGTGGTTGGATCAAAATATGCACTTTCAAGGAAAATGTCTGTCGTCTCATTAATCACCCCTGACTTGCTCCCTCCAAAAACGCCTGCGATACACATGCCAGCAGAATCATTGCAAATCATAAGGTCATCCTTGGATAGTTTTCTCTCCAGGCCATCAAGCGTTTCGAACTTGGTCCCTTCTTTTAGTTTTTTGACAATTACTTTGTGCCCTGATACCTCATTTATGTCAAAAGCATGAAGCGGTTGCCCAGTTTCAAACAAAACGTAATTGGTAATATCAACAATGTTATTTATTGGGCTCTGCCCAATGGCCTGTAGTCTGTTCTGAAGCCATGTGGGTGACTCTCCTACACTCACCCCAGAAATGGTTACGCCGCTATATCGTGGACAGGCATTAGTATCTTCAACCTCAACAATAAAAGGCATGTTGTTGTTGTCCGTTTTAAATCCATCAACAGAAGGTTTCTTTAAAGTTTTGTCTTGACCTAAATTTGCAAAGACTGCTACAAGGTCTCTT
>DTSC01000281.1 GCA_012965625.1 Flavobacteriales bacterium
TCATTTTTTGTTTCCCAGTACTTGGATATTTGAATTCCGGCAATAGGTTCTTTTGCAGAACTTTTTTTAAGTTTTTCAACAATCCCTAAGGAAATCCACCTGCGGCAATAATGCTCGTGAAGTTCATTTCCATGGGGATTGTGTAATCTTGATAAATGCAACTCCTTGGTTAGGGTATAGTTGCTTTTCTTGCCTGTGTTGGAAAACCTTAAAAAGAATAAGTTCTTGATGCCAAAGAACTTTGGTAGCAGATTCGTAAAACGATGTAGAAACATTTCAGGAGAGGCTTCATACTTAGCCAACAGGCTAAGAAATTTCTTCTCATTCCATTTATTAGCCATAAAGAGCTGTTCAATGTCAAGCTTAATGTGGTCTCGATGCATGAGCAAGGCGCCAGCAAAGTAAGAAGCTTTGAAATTATTTAATACTTCTTCAAAAGTATTGGCCTTATACGGTGGAGTCGTTAAGGGTCTTTCCTGTAGTGCTAAGTAATTAAATGCGATTTCTCTTGCTAATAAAAAAGCTTTTTGCGGTTTGCTTAACCCATCATTTATTAAAAGTTTTTTGGAATTGGAGATGTAAACTGACCTAAATGCCACCAATTTGCGGTTGTCATTTAATTGTGTTTTGTCAATGATATAATGATAGATGGATTCTAATGTGTCGTACAAATGTTTTCGATCTAAAGGTGGTCTCCATTCAATTTTGAACTCCTTCAAAAAATCCATGGTAGCCTGTTCCAGGTCTTCAAAATAATTGTCATGCATCTCCTGAAAAGAACGAAGAGAAGCAAAGAAGAAATTTTCCTGCTTCATCTCATAATTACGGGCAATTTCCATAATGGTGCTGATAAATGCATTCATCTTAGCAGGAGCGTTGGCAATAAGCTCAACAAGCTTTACAGGTTCAAGTCCAAACATCTCTAAAGGAAACTCCTTGATAATATGAGAGTTCAATAGCTCAGAAATGGGTTCAAGTTTCTTGTTCAGCTTTAATGATACCAACTCATCATATGGAACTCCAAGTCCTTTTGAAAGTGCCATTATTTTATCTGCTTTAGGATATTTCTTGCCCTTTTCTATCTCATTGAGATATGAGTTAGAAAGTCCGCAACTATCAGCCAATGCTTGCGGTGACATGTCTTTTTTCTGACGTAATTGCTTGATTTTAACGCCAAAAATGAGCCGTACTATTTGATTTTGTGAAAGCATATTATCTGGCAAAGATATTAAAAAAGCAAAAATATAAAAAAAAGCGAATATTCGCTAGGAAATTTAATTCGCAAAATATATATTTGTCAAAAATTAATGCGCAACAATAGATAATACCATGACAACAGAAACTTTAGAAACCACTAGTAGTGTAGATATTGCGGGGGAAATGCCTGTGAATTATAAGGAAATATTAACACCTGATGCTATCTCTTTTATAGCCAAGCTTCATTTACTATTTAATCAACGAAGACAGGAACTTGTAGCCCTAAGGCAAGAAAGGCAAGCTGAAATAGATAAGGGTGTAATGCCAAACTTCTTGCCCGAAACAGAAAGAATAAGAGAGGATGATTGGTTCATTAATGCTGTTCCTTCTGATTTGTTGGATAGAAGGGTTGAAATTACTGGTCCTGTTGAAAGAAAAACACTTATCAATGCCCTCAATTCTGGTGCAAAGGTTTTTATGGCTGATTTTGAGGATTCAAATGCACCAACATGGTCAAATGTGATGGACGGACAGGTTAATTTAAGGGATGCTGTAAACAAGACAATCACCTATCATAATGAGATAACCAATAAGCATTACCAGCTGAATAAAGAAGTGGCAACATTAATGGTAAGGCCTCGTGGATGGCATTTAACAGAAAAGAATTTTTTGGTACACGGCGAAGAGGTATCGGCATCTTTATTTGATTTTGGCCTGTATTTTTATCATAATGCATTTAATCTAATCAAAAACGGAACAGGGCCCTATTTCTATTTGCCTAAGCTTGAAAATCACCTCGAAGCGAGATTGTGGAATGACATATTCTTGTTTTCTCAGGAGGAATTGGGTCTTCCTTCAGGAACAATTAAGGCTACGGTTTTAATAGAAACCATTCTGGCAAGTTTTGAATTGAATGAAATTCTTTGGGAATTAAAGGAACATTCTGCTGGACTTAACTGTGGCCGCTGGGATTATATCTTTTCCTTTATTAAAAGATTTAGAAACAGACCTGGATTCTTGTTGCCTGACAGATCTCAAATTACCATGACTGTAGACTTTATGAGAGCCTATTCCTTATTGGTGATAAAAACATGTCATAAAAGAGGGGCCCATGCAATGGGCGGCATGGCAGCCCAGATTCCTGTTAAAAATGATCCAAAAGCAAATGAATTAGCCTTAAATAAGGTTAGGGCAGATAAGGTGAGAGAAGCAAAAGATGGACATGATGGAACATGGGTTGCTCACCCTGGCTTGGTTAACATTGCTAAAGATGTTTTTGATGAATACATGCCCAAAGCAAATCAGATAGGCGTTCAAAGGGATGATGTGCTGATTGAGCCAAAAGACCTCATTCGCTTTTCAAAAGGTGAAATTACTGAAGAAGGTCTCAAATTAAATATTGATGTGGCCATTCAGTATATAGAGTCATGGCTTAATGGAAATGGTTGTGTGCCAATATATAATTTGATGGAAGATGCTGCTACTGCCGAAATATCCAGGGCCCAGGTTTGGCAATGGCTTAACAACCCTGATGCGAGACTTTCTGATGGCAGGGACATAACAATAGAATTGTATCGTGCACTTGTTCCTAAACAATTGAAGAAAATAAAATCTATTGTTGGAAATGAAAGGTATGAAAACGGAAAATTTGAGCTGGCAGCTCAGCTATTTGATGAGCTTGTTACAAATAAAGAATTTGAAGAGTTCCTTACGATCCCAGCTTATAAATATTTGAATTAACAGAGAATTAAATTGAAACCTTAACCTGAACTTAAAAATCAATAAACATGGAAAAGCAGACACAAGTTAATAAATTAGTTGCAGACTGGACAAGTAACCCTCGGTGGGAGGGTATTGAAAGGCCATATACTGCAGAAGAGGTCGTAAACCTGAGAGGTTCAATTCAAATAGAGCATACGCTGGCAAAAATTGGCGCTAAGAAATTCTGGGATATGCTAAATGGAGGGGAAACAGTTTGTGCACTTGGTGCACTTACTGGCAACCAGGCAATCCAGGAAGTTGAAGCAGGGTTGAAAGCCATTTATTGTTCTGGATGGCAAGTTGCAGGTGATTCCAATACATCTGAAACAATGTATCCCGATCAATCATTATATCCCGTTGATTCAGTTCCGGCATTGGTTAGAAGAATTAATAATGCCTTATTAAGGACTGATCAGATACATTGGATGGAGGGGGAGACTCGAAAAGATTGGATCGTTCCAATCATTGCTGATGCTGAAGCGGGGTTTGGTGGCAATCTAAATGCCTATGAGCTTATGAAACAAATGATTAAGTCAGGCGCTGCTGCTGTACATTTTGAAGACCAGCTCAGCTCAGCTAAGAAATGCGGTCATCTTGGGGGCAAGGTTTTAGTTCCAACTTCAGAGGCGGTTAACAAGTTGATCGCTGCTCGTTTGGCTGCTGATGTGGAAGGGGTTGATTCTTTTGTTATAGCAAGGACTGATGCAAATGCATCTAATTTGCTGACATCAGACATAGACCAAAGGGATCATTTATTCCTTACAGGAGAACGATCAAGTGAAGGATACTACTATGTTAAACCTGGATTAGACCAGGCAATCCATCGGGGATTGGCATATGCTCCATTTGCTGATATTCTTTGGTGCGAAACATCCAAACCTGATCTCATTGAAGCGCGGAAGTTCGCTAAAGCTATCCATGAGAAATTCCCTGGTAAAATGTTGGCCTATAATTGTTCTCCTTCCTTTAATTGGAAAGGGAATCTTGATGATACCACCATGAAGAACTTTAGGGAGGAGCTTGCAGAAATGGGTTATAAATATCAGTTTATTACTTTGGCTGGCTGGCACTCACTTAATAACGGAATGTTTGAGCTTTCCAAGGCTTATAAAGAGAAAGGGATGTATGCTTATTCTGAGCTTCAGCAAAGGGAGTTTGCAAATGCAAAGCACGGATTTAGAGCAGTAAAGCACCAGGCTTTTGTTGGAACAGGATACTTTGATAAGATCCAAAAGACAATTGTTCAGGGAGATGTTTCTACAACTGCGTTATTGGGAAGTACAGAAGCTGAGCAGTTTAGAGATACTCAATAATGGTTGCAGGCAGATAAAAATTGATAAAATTGGTTAGTTTGGGCCTTGAGAGATCAAGGCCTTTTCTTTTACTATTCAATAAGTAGCTTGCCTGACCCTGCTTTATCGGAGCCTGTTTCCTTAAGGTAATAGAAATAAACTCCTGCTTTCAATTGGATAAGGTCAATTTCAAAATTACCACCTGGCTGGTTTCTTAAATTCTCTTGAAAGACTTTTTGACCCATAGCATTGAATAAACAAAGATCAATATTGGTGGCTAAATAATTATCTGAAAATTGTATGGTTGTTTTTTCCGATGCTGGATTTGGGTTGAAAGAAATGTTAAACGAATTAGAAATAGATTCTCTAACTGGCAAAGCTATAATCGTATCTACAATAAAAACAGAATCGCAATAGCTGTCGCTGCCTGCCGAATTAGTGGCAGTAAGACATACATTATATGTACTGTCTTGAATAGTATAAATATTGTTTGGATGCTGCTGGTTGGATGTATTTCCATCGCCAAAATCCCAGGCCCAGCTGGTTGGTGCATTGCTTGACAGGTCTGTGAAGGTTGCATATCCTCCACCGTTATCTATCCACGAAAAGGAAGCAATAGGAGCAAGGATAGTTGAGGTGCCCATTATTACAATGGAATCACAATAGCTATCACTGCCATTTCCATTTATTACAGTTAAACATACAACATATGTGTTGTCAGCCAGATACTGATGGGTTGGATTAGCCTGTGTGGACGTGTTGCCATCATCAAAGTTCCATGTCCAGGAGTTTGGGCTATTAAGTGATAGATCAGTGAATGTTACATTACCTCCTCCATTATCAACATAAGAGAAATTGGCAATAGGGGGAGGATTGTTGGTAACTCCAGTTACTACAACTGAATCACAAAAGGTATCACTTCCTGCAGAATTGGTTACAGTTAAACAGATATAATAAGTGCTATCTGCAGTGTATTGATTAGAAGGATTCTGTAGGTTGGACGTATTTCCATCGCCAAAATCCCAGGCCCAGCTTGAGGGTCCGTTCTCTGAGATATCAGAAAAACTAAAACCGCCACTACCATTATCAGTGTAGCTGAACAAGGCTATTGGGCTTGCCGGCATCAGGGACCATGTTAATACATTTGGGTTATCCAAGCTATCAAAATTTAGCTCTGCTATTGCAAGTTTGCCTTCTTTGGCAAGCCAGGTAAATGTTGTGGTGGTATCTGTGAAAGCATCTAAATAAGCCCAGGCAGGGGGGAAGCCAAACACAGGCAATGTCCAAATGGAATCAATACTATATTCTACTCTCTTAACTCTTAGGGAATTGTAGCTTCCAGTCGGAGTAATGGTAGTACCCCATCCATCTACAGTATCATATACTGTTGCACTGTGCTTTAATCGTATGGAATCCAATAAAATGCTAAAGAAAGAGCCATCTGCACTTACGTCAAAACCATAAGTGTCCTGATAGTTGTTTCCGTATGCAGTAGGATATTTATTTAAAGTTAGGCTTGGTTTAAATAGTGCCTTAAGTATTTCACCGGTGCCAAGGAGATCTCCCGCCGCACCATCTGTAATGAAGCTGTCAGTATAAGAAGAGAGGTATACATATGATGCTCCATCATTGGACATGGCCATATTTGACCCCGAAAAATTTGAGCTATACGGTGTAGCGCTAGGATCTAAGATAGCAGTATTGTTCAGGACATGGGCTGTAGCATTACTGAAATCCCATATTTGATTTGCACCGGAAGGCCCTTCTGTTGAAATGGTTAGCGTGTCTTGCTGCCGTGGAATGGTGTCACCTATTATAGGAAGGTCTGTGTCAAGGATAGTGATTTGACCAAATGCGAATGCAGGAGCAAGAATGCTAAATAATATAAGTGTCTTTTTCATAATTTTATTATTTAAGCTTGTCCGTATGGCTAGCATCATCTATTATCATTTTCCCAAGGATTTCATACATGATCTGTGTGGTTCCCGCTCCTATGGGTAGCAGTCTTGCATCTCTATATACCCGTGCAATACCATAATCCTCAGTATAGCCAACTCCACCGTGGAGCTGTAGTGCATCATTGATTACTTTTAAGGCTTCTTCAGAGGTAAATACCTTTGCCATAGTAATAATTGTCTCTGCTTTATTTCCTTTTTCTATATATTCTGCCACTGCCCTGTAGGAGATGGAGCGACAAGCTTCAACAATAACTGCCATTTCTGCAAGCTTGTGTCTTATCACCTGGAATTTGGCTATTGCTCTTCCAAAAGCCTCTCTTTCCAACGTGTATTGCTTGGCTCTTTCCAGTGCCCATTCTGCCATAAATGTAGAGGTTACCGCGGCCAGAAGCCTCTCTTGTTGAAAGTTATTCATGATATAATAAAAACCATTACTTTTTTCACCAATCAAGGCTGATTTTGGAACCTTGCAATCTTCAAAAAATAGTTGTGCGGTATCAGAGGAATGCATTCCAAGTTTATTGTTAATGGCAATTGCTGAAAACCCCTCTGATTTGGTGTCTACCAAAAATAAACTGATATCCAATCCTTCACCGGTTTTAGCCACTACTACAATAAAATCTGCAATGGTGCCATTGGTAATGAACATTTTTGAGCCATTCAATACATAGTGATCACCCATATCCTTAGCATTGGTCTTCAGACCTCCAACATCCGACCCTGCTCCAGGTTCAGTTATTGCCAGAGCTGCAATTTTGTCTCCTTTAATAGCTGGAATTAAATAATCGTTTTTCTGCTCTTCTGTTCCCAAGGCAACTAATAAGGGAAGAGGCAAGTAGGCATGAGCAAAAAGAGACATGGTCAACCCCCCCACATTGGCATTTGCAAACTCTTGAGCCACCACAATTGCTGCCCAAAAATCCATGCCACTACCACCATATGCTGCAGGGAAACTCACCCCAAAAAATCCGAGGGCTCCCATTTTTTTAAATACCTCTTTGCTACAGATCCCCTTTTTCTCCCAGTCCTCTACATGAGGTATGATTTCTTTTTCGACAAATTTTTTGATGGACTGTCTTAACAGCTCATGTTCTTCAGTAAAAGGATTTGTTGTCAATTTGTATGCTGGTTTAAATTAAATCTGCTCTAAATTTATTCATGTATTCATACTTCCAATTCGAGCCGCAATAAATGGGAAGAGAAATTTTTGCCAAGTGTATCCATTCGCATGGACCTGGAACCACCTCCATCGAGTGCATCATGGCATACAAAATTGAGGGCTTCAATTGATGCCCACTCATATCTGATAACTTCACCCTTGATCAGGCCGTTGAAATGTGCTTTTACTTTTTCTGCACTAAGATGTTTTACCAGAAGCTCATAGTTTTCTTGCGAATTTGCCATTACTCCTATATTGCAGATATCATTTTTATCTCCAGAACGTGCAGATGCGATTTCCAATAGCTTGATTTTTCCCATTTTGTCTTTCTGTTTTTATCTAAAACCTAATTTTATATTTATTATGATGTGATGATGGTCACTTCTTCCTGGATAAGAGATCTGTCAACCAGTGTAGGCCATAGACTCAGCATGGCCATGGCGGTCTTCCCCCAACCTGGTTTTGCAATCACTCCAGGGGGGCCGTTAAGGCCAAGGCAGACGATGGATTGCATGGCAAGTTTGCCGGCTCTTTTATCCCTGTGCTTAAGGCATAACCTCACTCCAACTTCATTAAGACTTTTAAGATGTTCTTCGTCAGGCATAGGAGCAGCTTCACCATGGATTCCATTTATTCCTACATAGTTGTGCTCAATTCTCTCTAATTGAATAGGCAGCCTTTTCCAGATTTCTTTGGAGGCATTAACCATCTTAACTGCTTTTTCATAGGCATTTGGCCAGGACATAAAGAAAAACTGTTCGCTTAAATATCCTTCCATTAAGCCAATGGTGAGCTTAAGCTGTTCTGGTTTTTCTTTTCCTTTTACCCCAGAAATTTGCACCTTATTTTCCTCTTCCTCAATGATCTCAACTTCAGTTAGGTCCACTGTTACATCCGGAGTAAGATAGTTTGCAGGGTCATGGATTTCGTAAACCAGTTGTTCCCTAAGCGTATTGCGACTCATTTTCCCTCCCTGGCTTTCTAATTTGCTGAATGTCGCTGATCCATCCTCATTAATTTCGGCAATAGGATAACCCAAATTGCTCAAAGGATAATCCATGGGCCATTCTGCATAGGAATTCCCTCCAGATGCTTGTCCGCCACATTCCAACAGATGCCCCACCGTTATTCCCGCTGCTAATTTGTCTAAATCTTTTTCCATATCCCATCCAAAATGATGAACCAGGATTCCAAGCGTCAGGCAAGGATCAGCAACGCGGCCAGCAAGAATTATATCTGCACCTTGTTCTAATGCAGAGACAACTCCTGAAGCACCTATGTATACATTTGCATGTGTTGGCTGATAGTCAACACTTGAAAAAGGCTCTCCTGTATCCATGTGAGACAGGTTATTGCCTCCTTTTTGGATCTCATCCATTCTTGTGATCATATCATCTCCGGTTATAGCAGCAATTTTAACTCCTGTAATCCCTTGCATTGTCAATATCTCTGCCACCTTTTTTGCGGCAATTAAGGGGTTTAGTCCACCGGAGTTACTTACAATTTTAATTCCTTTTGAATATGTTAGCGGATACAATATTTTGGCCATCAATTCAATATCCCTGGCATAACCCAATTCCGGATCTCTCATCTTGTCTTTTTGCAAGATGGATAGCGTAAGTTCGGCTAAGGCATCATTTACGATGTAGTCAGCAGCATCTTCACTTGCAATTGCAATGGCTGCCATTGGACTATCGCCATAAAAGCCTTGTCCTCCGGCTATTCTAATAGGTTTTTTGGTCATATTATTAGTTTCCTGTCCACTTGGGGCTCCGTTTTTCTTTAAATGCAGTAATTCCCTCTGCAGCATCTGCAGTACCCAGTACGGCAAAGAGCATTTTTTTCAAATAGGCTTGCTTCTCATCATCTGCAATGCTGCGCAATTCATCATAAGCTTTCAGCCCATGCCGAATGGCCG
>DTSC01000282.1 GCA_012965625.1 Flavobacteriales bacterium
GATATTATTTAATTTTTATAAATTTTCAGGTTCTTTTCCTCAGGAAGTTAAAGCGTTTGAAGGAAGTCTTGTAGACTAACTATTGAGTGGGAGTAACAAAAAATGATAGATTTTAATATTATCCAGTAAAAGAGAGAGGTAAAAATGAAAGCAGTAGGATTTAAAAATTTTGGAGGGCCTGAGGTTCTCGAGATTATGGAAGTTCCAGAAGTTTATCCTGGTCCAGGTGAGGTACGAATTCGAAATTATGCATCAGCAGTAAATCCTACGGATATTGTTTCCAGAAGTGGATTAATTGCGCAATTCCAAAAAGATTTCTCCCTACCTTGTGTGCCAGGGATGGATATTGCCGGTATTGTTGATCAAGTTGGTGATGGAATAAAAACTGATATAAAAGTTGGTGATAGGGTTATGGGCATGGTAATCCCAAAAGGAGATTATGGTGCTTATCGAGAGCAAATAATACTTGATCAATATGCCGTTGTAAGATCTCCTAAAAATGCCTCACATATTGAAACCTGTACACTTCCTATGAATAGTTTGACTGCCCGCTTATCTCTAGATTTATTAAACTTAAAATCAGGACAAGTAATAGCTGTCACTGGTGGGCCCGGGGCTTATGGAGGTTATGCAATACAGCTTGCTAAAGCAGACGGTCTAACTGTAATAGCTGATTCAAACGAAAGCGATAAAAAGTTACTAAATGATCTTGGAGTTGATCACATTATTCCAAGGGGAGATAATTTTTCTGAAAAAATTAGAGGAATTTATCCTGATGGAGTAGACGGATTAGCTGATGGAGCTTTGCTAAATGAGTTAGCTATTGGGGCTGTAAAAGATGGTGGATCTTTTACCTCTATAAGGGGATTTAAAGGGGATCCACAAAGAGATATCAAATTTTCAACGACATGGGTTAGCACTTACAATTGTGATTTTGAAAAGCTAAATAAAATTCGTCAACAAGTTGAAGACGGTTTAATTACATTAAGAGTTGCTGATACTGTAACACCGGAAAATGCCTCTGAAGCACATAAGAGGCTTGATGCAGGTGGAACTAGGGGTAGGATGGTTATTAATTGGGAATAAATGAAAGCAGTCTGCGATATCGCAATCTCTAGAAAGATAATATTTTGAGACAAAAGATATGTTAGAAATAAAAGAATCTTTTTATCATAGAGCTATAATTATACAGGTTGATTTTCCTAAAAAAAGAAAAGAATTTTCTTCTATGGATGCTTTTGCAGAATTTAAAGGATTGGTTCTTTCCTCGGGTGCCAATATATCTCACGAAGAGATTTTTAAGCAAACTAAACCAATTTCAGGATTATTTATAAGTAAAGGAAGGGTGGAAAGAATTAAGATTCTTGCAGAAGAAACACATTCAGACCTGATAATTTTTAATCACGATTTATCTCCCTCACAGGAAAGGAACTTAGAAAATATCTTCCAGAAGAGAGTTTTAGATAGAACTGGATTAATCTTAGATATATTTTCTGTTCGAGCCTCTAGCCATGTAGGAAAATTGCAAGTTGAGCTAGCCCAGTTATCTCATCTATCAACCCGACTTGTTAGAGGATGGAGTCATTTGGAAAGGCAAAAAGGTGGGATAGGTTTAAGGGGTCCAGGGGAAACTCAATTAGAGACCGACAGGAGACTCCTAAATCATAGGATTAAGAGTATAAAGAAAAGACTAGATAAAACCCACAAACAAAGGGCGGTTAACCGATATTCAAGAAAGAAAAGCAGTCAAGCCTTAGTAGCCCTAGTTGGGTATACTAATGCGGGAAAAACTACCCTCTTTAATTTATTAACTCAAAGTCAGATATATGCTGATGATAAGCTTTTTGCTACTCTTGATTCAATTACCAGGAAAAATTCCATTTTAGGTCTAGATGATATTCTTTTCTCTGATACCGTGGGGTTTATCTCAGATTTACCTACACAACTAATTGAATCATTCAAAGCCACATTAGATGAATTGAAAGCAGCAGATGTATTAATCCATGTTATAGATATTTCTGATCCCGACTTTCTTTTTAAATCTGAACAAGTCATAAAAATTCTCGAAGATTTGGGTTTATCTAGCATACCTCAAATCAAAGTTTACAATAAATGCGACAAGATTGAACTAAATGTAAAACGTAATTTAGCGAAGAAGTCTAATGATGAAGTCTGGATATCAGCCTTGAGAAATCAAGGTATAAATGAACTTGTCAGTTCAATCCACTTCCATAGACAAAAAAATATTATGAGACAATGGATAGAGTTAGAACCTGATCAAGGAAAAATTAGGTCTAAACTTTATTCATTAGACAGGGTTGTAGAAGAGACAACAAATGAGGTAGGTCTGATAAAATTGCTGCTAGAAATAGACGAAAAAGAATTAAATAGTCTCGTCTCTCATAATGACATACGTCTTGTCAGCAATAAAAAAAAAATATCAATTGCTGATTTCTAATTATTTTATTTTTAATAAAGTTCCTGGAGAAGTTGTATAAAAATTTATTTCTTTGTCTTTTGCTGCTATCTTAAGCCTT
>DTSC01000283.1 GCA_012965625.1 Flavobacteriales bacterium
TTTGCCTGGATTTAATGAAAATATATTTTGCTTCAGACTTTCACTTAGGCGCTCCCAATAAGGAGGAAAGCGCAGTGCGAGAGAAACGCATTGTAAGCTGGTTAGATGAGATAAAAGCAGATGCAAAAGAGATTTACCTTATGGGGGACCTGTTTGATTTTTGGTTTGAATATAAATATGTGGTTCCAAAAGGATTTGTCAGGTTTTTGGGAAAGATAGCAGAATTAACCGATTCTGGAATACCGGTACATCTTTTTATTGGAAACCATGATATGTGGATGTTTAATTATCTGGAGGACGAGCTTAATGTCACCATTCATAGAAGTCATGTGACAAGGGAGTTTAATGGTAAAAAGTTTTTTATAGGCCATGGTGACGGAATAGGGCCGGGAGATTATGGATATAAGTTTATTAAGGCAGTATTTGCCAATAAAATTTGTCAATGGCTATTTGCCAGGCTGCATCCAAATTTTGCCTTTGCTGTCGCAAATTATTGGGCAGATAAAAGCAGGGTTGATGTTAATTTGCTCAAATTTTTAGGCGAGGAAAATGAACATCAAATTATCTTTGCAAAAGAGATGCTTAAATCAGGGCATTATGATTATTTTATCTTCGGACACAGGCATCTCCCCAATGATATAAAACTTTCGGAGAACTCAAGGTATATTAATCTTGGTGATTGGATTGTCAATGATTCATATGCTGTATTTGACGGAGAAGAACTTTGTTTGAAGAAATATTCAATACATTCTAATGGCTAAAAAAATTCTTGCGATTCCAGGTAGTAATAGCATAGAATCCATTAACAAAAAATTGCTGGTTTCTGTTGTCTCAATGCTTGAGGATACTAAAGGAACTATTGTCAATATAAATGATTTTCCGCTTCCCCTGTTCTCTGTCGATCTTAAAGAGGAAAAAGGTGTTCCAGAACCAGCCCTGAATTTTAAAGAAAAGATGGAAGAAAGTGATGGGTTTATTTTGTCCTTTGCTGAATATAATGGTTCCTATTCTTCTGCTTTCAAGAATTTATTGGATTGGCTTTCCGTTATTGAAGGCAAACTGTTTGAAGATAAACCTGTACTGCTAATGTGTGCAACACCGGGAAAGCTTGGAGGCAAGAATGTGCTGCATACTGCAAATGCCTACCTGCCTCATATGGGTGCCAATATTATTGGCTCTGTTTCTTTTGGAGAGTTTTATGAGAATTTTAATGATGGGGATGGGATTCTTAATAAAGAATTGCTAAACGAAGTGAAAGAGAAATTGAAAATATTCGAAGCTAGTCTTTAACTTTGCCTACTCTCTCTATCAACTCCGCCAACCTTGCAGAGTAGCCCGATTCATTATCATACCAACCAACAATTTTTACCACCCTGCCTAATACTGAAGTTAGCAGTGAATCAAAAATACATGAATGAGGATTACCTACAGTATCTATCCCCACAATAGGTTCATCTGTATATTCCAAAATCCCTTTTAGATTTCCGGATGCGGCTTTCCTGAAAGCACTATTGATCTCTTCAATGGTTGCCTCCTTGTTAATTGTACATGTTAAATCAGTTAATGAGCCGTCTGGTACTGGCACGCGAATTCCACAGCCTCCCAGCTTGCCTGTTAAATGAGGGAATATCTTGGTTATCGCTTTTGCGGCACCAGTAGAGGTAGGTATAATTGATTGTGTAGCGGCCCTGGCACGCCTTAAGTCTTTATGCGGTGCATCGTGCAATCTCTGATCACCGGTGTACGAATGAATGGTTGTTATGTATCCTTGTTCCACACCCCAGTTTTCATCCAGGATCTTTACCATCGGGGCGGCGCAATTCGTGGTGCAAGAAGCATTTGAGACAATCTTTTCGTCTCCAGCTAAAATATCATCATTTATTCCAAGTACTACAGATTTGATATTGCCAGATCCCGGAGGGGCAGAAATGATTACGCGCTTTGCTCCAGCTTCTAAATGCAAGCTCGCTGAAGCCTCATCTTTAAACAGTCCGGTTGATTCCAAAACCACATCTATGCCTAATTCCTTCCAGGGGAGGTCATTAGGAGAGCGCTCATTATAGGTCGTTACTTTTTTCCCATTTATGAGGATGCCATCGTCCACAGGTTTAATGGTTCCATCAAAGATCCCATGAATGCTGTCATATTTTAATAGATGTGCAAGTGTGCCAGAATCAGTTAGGTCATTTATGGCAATAACCTCAATGGTATCCATAGCCTGTATTGCCCTGAAAGTGACCCTTCCGATCCTCCCAAAGCCATTAATTGCAACTTTGATTTTCCCCATCTTTTCTAGGTTATTTGTACTTAAATAACAAAGCTAAGCAAATAAATATTTAAATTTAATTAAGTGATTGTGGTTTAATGTCGAAAATGCCATTACTTGATTTATAAAATGTACAAAAACTCATAAATTGTTTTTATGTAAAAAATAGAAAAATGTATATTTGTTAGCAATTTTCAATATGAATTTTGTTAAAAGGAGAAAGCTGATTCAGGACAGAAAAAGGAAAAATGTTCAATTCGGTT
>DTSC01000284.1:0-5393 GCA_012965625.1 Flavobacteriales bacterium
AAGAACTCTGAAATAGCCCAAGCAATAGAGATTCCATCATAAGTGCTTGTGCCCCTGCCAATCTCATCGAGGAGGACCAGGCTGTTTTCCGATAAATTATTGAGAATACTGGCCGTTTCATTCATTTCAACCATAAAGGTAGATTCTCCAGAGGAAATATTATCAGATGCTCCAACACGTGTAAATAGCTTGTCTATAATCCCAATCGTTGCAGATTTTGCTGGAACAAAACTACCAATCTGAGCCAGGATTACAATTAAGGCAGTTTGTCTTAAAAGTGCAGACTTGCCAGACATATTTGGACCTGTGATAATCATAATTTGTTGCTTATCGTTCAGGATTACATCATTTGCCACATAAGACTCCCCTGCAGGAAGCCCTTGCTCAATTACAGGATGTCTTCCCTGTTTGATATCAATTATCTTAGATTTGGTAATCTGGGGTTTTACATAATCGTTTTTATTGGCCAACTCTGAGAACGAGGCCAGACAATCTAATTGTGCAATTAAGAGGGCGTTTTTTTGTATGATCTGTATTGATTCTTTCATGCTCTCTACCAAATCATTGTACAATTTTACCTCTAAAGCCAATATCTTTTCCTCAGCCCCAAGAATCTTTGCTTCATATTCTTTCAACTCTTCGGTAATATATCTTTCAGCATTTACCAGCGTTTGCTTCCTGATCCAGGATTCAGGGACTTTTGCCTTGTGGGTGTTGGTTACTTCAATAAAATATCCGAACACATTATTAAAGCTAACTTTTAAAGAGGGGATCCCAGTATTTTGAATTTCGCGATTTTGAATTTGTATTAAATGGTCTTTTCCAGAAAAAGCAATATCTCTAAGTTCATCCAGTTCTTTGGACACCCCTTTTGATATTACGTTCCCTTTGTTTAATAATACCGGAGGCTCAGACTGTATTTCGTGTTCGATCTTCTCGATAATGTTGGCACATGGATTAAGCTTGGATGCAACTTCTTTCAGGTGTTTATTTGATACTTTGCTTCCCAGGGATTTTATGGGCTCAATAGCAGTAAGAGCTCGTTTAAGCTGGATCACTTCTCTTGGATTGATTCTGTTAACAGCCACTTTTGAGATAATCCTCTCCAAATCGCCAATTTGAGATATGTGAGAGGTGATTTCGTCTCTTTCAAACTCATGATTAACCAAAAAGCCAACAACATCTAATCTTTCCTCTATAGCTTTCCTGTTTATCAGGGGTAAGGCAAGCCATCTTTTAAGCATTCTGGCGCCCATTGGCGAGGATGTGTGATCTAAGATATCTATTAGTGTTACGGCATCAGGATGTGGGGAGGTGAAGATCTCCAAATTTCTGATTGTAAACCGGTCAATCCACACATAATTTTTTTCTTCGATTCTTGATATTTTTGATATATGCAGCACCTGCTCATGGTGTGTGTCCCTAAGATATTGAAGTGCAGCTCCTGCAGCAATAATGCCCAATTCCATGTCCTGAATGCCAAATCCCTTTAAAGACTTTGATTTAAAGTGTTTTAACAATAAGTCTTCAGCAAATTCAGCGGTAAACACCCAATCTTCCATGGAGAATGTGCAGAATTTATTTCCAAAATTTTCCGTGAAATAATTTCGTTTTTCTTTTTGAAAGATCACTTCATTAACGCCCATGCTCTGAAGGAGCTTGTCAATGTATTCAGGCCCTCCTTCAGCTGTAAGGAATTCCCCAGTCGATATATCTAGAAATGCTGCCCCACATGCTTTCTTCCCTATATGAATTGCAGCCAAAAAGTTGTTGGAGTTCTGCTCGAGGACATTGTTATTAAACGAAACACCGGGTGTGACAAGTTCCGTGACTCCACGTTTTACAATTTTTTTGGTAAGCTTAGGGTCTTCTAGCTGATCGCAGATCGCAACCCGCAAGCCTGCCCTGACAAGTTTTGGCAAATAAGTGTCTAATGAATGATGAGGAAATCCAGCAAGATCGATGTATGTTGCTGCACCATTAGCTCTTTTTGTCAATACGATCCCAAGAATATTTGAAGCTTTTTTTGCATCCTCCCCAAAAGTCTCATAAAAATCTCCAATCCTAAATAGCAACAAAGCATCAGGATATTTTGTTTTAATTTGATGATATTGCTTCATCAGGGGCGTTTCTGATGATTTCTTGGTTTTTGTAGCCACTTGTATTGTCTTTTTTCTTTACTCAAAAATAGATTTTTTTAATGAGAAATTTTTAAATTCACACCAATTATTTTTGGAGAAAATGCGTAAACTGACCAATAAAGAGCTAGGCCGAAAATCGATCACTGATTTTAAAAGGGCCGAGAAATTACCCATTGTCATTATTTTAGACAATGTTAGAAGCTTGCATAATATTGGTTCTGTTTTTCGTACGTCAGATGCTTTTTTATTGGAAGGGATTTATCTCTGTGGTATTTCGGCAAGGCCCCCTCATCGCGATATCCAAAAAACAGCATTAGGGGCAACAGAGACTGTAAGTTGGGAGTATTTTGATGAAACAATTAAGGGAATTGCACAATTAAAAAATCAGGATTATGAAATTCTTGCTATAGAACAAACAGAGGATAGCATGGCACTTCATGATTTTATCCCCCAAAAAAAAAAGAAATATGCCCTGGTATTTGGGCATGAAGTAAAAGGAGTTAGTCAGGAAGTAATTGACTACTGTGATGGCTGCCTTGAAATTCCTCAGATAGGAACCAAGCATTCCTTAAATATTTCAGTTAGTGTGGGAATAACAATTTGGGACCTTTATGGCAAATTGATCAAACAAAATTTATGAGATGATAAATGTGACAATTTCAACAGTTTAATAATAATGAGCACATTAGGGATAAATTCCCTTTGTATGTTTATTGTTTTTATATCTTTGTGCCGATTTTGGGTATCTTGGAGATTACACGAAATATTAACAACACTTAATTTAAATAAAAAAAAATGAGAAATTCCAAATTAAAATCACTTTCCTTTATTGCTGTATTAGCAGTTATAGCAACAGGATGTGGACTTGGTAAGATGATAAAAAAATATGAAGAGGTAAAATATACTGTAACTCCAGAGATTCTTGAAGTACACGGTGGGAGAGTATCGGTTAAAATATCAGGTAAGGTACCTGCAAAGTATTTTCATAAAAAGGCTACTGCAACATTTACGCCCGTGATAAAATGGGAAGATGGTGAACTTGCTCTTAATCCGATAACGGTCATAGGAGAAGCAGCTGAAGGCCAAGGGCAAAAGATAGGATATGGATCTGGAGGCACTTTTACCTATGTGGATACCATCCCTTATAAAAAAGCGATGAAGAAATCTGAAGTATTTGCAAAAGTAGGATTGGCAATGGGCTCTAAAACTTCTGAGCTTCCTGATAGACTTTTGACAAGTGCATGCATTATCACATCGACAAGAGTTGCAAATGATGAGGATGTAATGTTTGGTGCAGATAAATATGAGAAGGAGACCATTATCACCCAAAAAGGAGAGGTGTATTATCCAATTCAGAGTGCTGTAATTCCTTCATCTGAGATGAGAAGTGCGAGCACAAAAGCACTTAAAGAGTTTATTGCGAACAAGTATGAAACACGAAGTGTAACGATTACAGCATGGGCTTCCCCTGACGGTCCTGAGGACCTAAACTTAAAGATTTCTAATGATAGAACAAACTCAGCCTTTAAGTATGTGCAGAAAGAACTTAAGAGAATGAAACTTGAAGGAGCAGATAAAGATGAGCTTTATACTAAGGTTTCTAAAGGGGAATACTGGGATGGTTTCAATCAATTGGTTGGTGCGTCAAGCATTGAAGATAAACAGTTAATCTTGGACATTGTAAACCGCCATACTGATGTAAACAAGAGAGAAGAGGAAATAAAGAACCTTGCCGTTGTTTATTTAACATTGGCTAAGGATATTCTGCCAAAGCTTAGAAAGGCAGAGATTTCCATTAATTCCCTTGAACCTAAGAAAACTGATGCTGAGATTGATAGCCTAGCCACTGCAAAACCAGACACCCTTGATGTAGAAGAGCTTTTCTATGCAGCTACATTAACCGAAGACCTCGATAAAAAATTAAAGATCTTTGAGTCTGCTTCACAGGTATATGCTGATGATTGGAGAGGATATAATAACGTTGCATATATCCACATGAAAAAAGGAAATTTGGATGATGCAAAAGCTTGGTTAGATAAAGCAAAAGGAGTTAGTGAGACTGCGGAAGTTCAGAACAACTATGGTGTTTTGGCTATCTGGAATGGAGACTTGGTGGAGGCTAGAGGCCATTATGAAGCTTCACAATCAAATGGCGGCAATGTTTCTAACAACCTGGGCATCTTGCATGTAAGGACTGGAGATTATGAAACTGCACTTGAATATTTTGGCTCTGATTGTTCATATAATTCTGCCTTGGCTAATCTGCTAAATGGTGACGCAGAAAAAGCAAAAGATCAGGGAGAATGTGCGGCAGCAACGGCAGCAACATCATATTTAAAAGCAATTATTGCTGCAAGAATGGATGATGCTACTGAAATGGGCAAGAATCTAAAATCAGCTGTCGGGGGAAATGCAAGTTATAGAAAGGATGCTATAACGGACCTTGAATTTTCTAATTTCTGGGATAGCATGGACTTTAAAGGAGCGATACAATAAAAACTACTGCATATGTGGTATTTAAAGGCTTCTCAAAATGAGAAGCCTTTTTTGTTTTCTTTCAAGATGTTTCTTTTGTGAAAACGCCTTCTTCATCAATGCCTAGCCTATTTATGCCGAAAGAATACTCCTTGTTCATTGCATCTAATAAGCTTAAATAGTTGGTTTGGTCATTTACAAAATCCACATTATTAATATCTATAATAAGGATTCGCTGTTGAAATTGGATCTGTTTCAGGTATTCGAAATAGCCATTTTGCACACTTTCTAAATATGCATAAGTAATCTCTTGTTCATAGCTTCTGCCGCGATTAGCAATATTTATCAAAGATTTTTCCACTGGAAGATATAGATATACCAGTAATTCAGGTTTGGGAATTAAGGGATTTATAATTGAAAACAGTTTAGAATAGAGCTCAAACTCATCCCCGGGGAGGTTGGTTTTGGCAAAGATGTAGCATTTGTCAAATATATAATCGGCAATGGTAAAAGACTTAAACAAGTCCTGATTGGCGACCTCTTCTTTTAGCTGTTGGTATCTTTCTGCTAAAAATGACAATTCCAGGGGGAAGGAATATTTATCAGGGTCTTTATAGAATTTAGGAAGAAAAGGATTGTCATCAAATTTTTCAAGGACCAACTTGGCGTTGAATTCTTCGGCGATCTTCCTGGATAATGTGGTTTTCCCTGCACCAATATTTCCTTCAATTGCAATATAATTATATCTGTTCATCCTATTATGCTAATGCCACCCTA
>DTSC01000284.1:5414-8714 GCA_012965625.1 Flavobacteriales bacterium
GCATTTCTGAAGGAGTTGGCTTATCGTCAATTGTAATTCTGGATGCATGAACGTTGACGCTATTTCATTCAATGGCTCCAGAACAAATCTTCTCTTATGCAGTAGGGGGTGGGGAATGTTTAATACTTTAGTTGAAATTACCTGATCATCATAAAAAAGTATGTCAATGTCCATAGTGCGTGATGCATAGCCGGAATTTAAATCTTTCTCTCTGCCTAATTTCTTTTCAATCCCTTGTGCCCTTTTTAAGACAGCCTCAGGTGACAATATGGTCTCTGCCAAGACTACTTGGTTCAAGAAATGGTTTTCTGCCTTGAATGCCCAGGCTTCTGTTTCATAAATTGAAGATGATTTTAGTGTTTTCCCTATCTCATTATTCACCAATAAGTGGGCATCTGCCAACAATTTTTTCCGGTTTTTGAGATTTCCCCCTAATAATAATAATACTTGATGCATAAAACTTTATAGAATAGAGATGAAGAATTCAAAGATAATAATATCCAAATCCTTAAAAAGATTAATTTTTTTAATCTTATTGGTTTAACAAAATTTAACATAAAGGAATGTTATCTGTAAAGTCATTTTTTTTACTTTTGCAAATAATAATTGAAATGAACCCCCAAAGTGGGTTAAAAGGCTAGATCAAACATAAGCATGATATTGGGCCAGTTATCTGTATAAAAACTAAAAATTAAACCAATGAAACAATTCTTTAAATTTATTTTCGCCTCCATGTTTGGAGTATTCTTCGCAATACTTTTGTTGATTTTGGTATTTGTTGGAATAGCCTCGGTTGCCGTAGATGGCGGCAAAGAGGTCTCAGTTAAGACCAACTCTGTATTGCACATTAAACTTGACTATCCTATTTTAGACCGATCTCCAGCTGACCCTTTTCAGAATTTTGATTTCCAGAAATTGTCCCCGGATAAATCAATAGGGTTAAACGAAATATTGAAGAATATCAATAATGCCAAGGCGGATGATAAGATAAAAGGTTTGTATTTGGATCTCACATCTGTTGCAGCAGGTTATGCTACTTTAAAAGAGATTCGTAATGCATTGGTTTCTTTTGGAGAGGACTCCAGTAAGTTTATTGTTGCTTATAGTGAAATCATGTCTCAAAAGGCGTATTTTTTAGCATCTGTTGCAGATGAAATTTACTTGAATCCACAGGGTTATATGCAGTTGATGGGTATTGGAACCAGTATCCCGTTTTTTAAGGGGATGCTCGATAAACTTGATGTGGAGGCGCAGATAATAAGACATGGTAAATTTAAAAGTGCTGTTGAGCCCTTTATCCTTGAAAAAATGTCTGATGCCAGCAAAGAACAAACGGAGAAATTTATCTTTTCCATATGGGATAACATCGTGGCTGATATAGCCTCTTCTCGTGGAAAAACAGTTGATGAGCTTAATCTGATAGCAGATAGCCTGCTAGCTGATAATGCCGAAGAGGCGCTTAAGCTTAATTTGGTTGACAAGCTATACTTTAAGGACGAGGTTATGACCATACTTAAGGAGAAATTAAATCTCGAGGAAGACAAGAAAATCAACTTTGTAAGTTTGGCAAAATATGGTAAAGGAAAACCCCAGCCCAAAGAAAAAGGTAAAGGGTTGATAAGAGACCGTATTGCCGTTATTTATGCTCAGGGTGGTATTGTTATGGGAGAAGGGGAAGCTGACGAAATTGGCTCAGAGAAGATATCTAAGGCAATACGAAAGGCAAGAAAAGACGATAAAGTTAAAGCCATTGTTCTGAGGGTGAATTCTGGTGGAGGGTCTGCTCTGGCGTCAGATATTATATTAAGAGAAATGGAGCTTGCAAAAGAAATAAAGCCGGTTATTGCCTCGATGGGCGATGTTGCTGCATCTGGAGGCTATTACATTTCTTGTATGGCTGATACCATTGTGGCCAGCAATGTTACGATCACAGGATCTATTGGTGTTTTGGGGGTTTTGATGAATGCACAGGACTTTCTGAAAAACAAATTGGGAATTACTTTTGATGGTGTTAAGTCCAATCCCCATTCAGATTTAGGGGATCCTACAAGGCCCCTGTCTGCTTTTGAGAAAAAGGCAATTCAAAAAGAGATTGTACGCATTTATGATGTTTTTATTTCACACGTTGCTGCCGGCCGAGGGCTTACAGAGGCACAAGTGGATAGCATAGGACAAGGTAGGGTATGGAGTGGTGCAGATGCCTTGGAGCTTGGCCTGGTGGATGTTATTGGAGGCCTGGATAAAGCAATAGAAATTGCAGCCGAATTGGCGGGCTTGGAGGATTATAAGATCCGTGAACTTCCAGTGAGGAAGGACCCTGTAGAGCAATTGATTTCACAGCTTACCGGTGAGGCTGAAACCAGGTTAATACAATATAAATTGGGAGATAATTACAAATATTATAAACAGCTGGAGATGCTTGCAAAGATGCAAGGGATCCAGGCGATTGTTCCCTATGACTTAAATCTGAACTAATCCAGTTCGTTTTCGCCCTCTCCACCTGGCAATATAGTTTGCACCAGGCCGGTTAATCCCCCTTTGCCGGCTTTATGAAATGTACATATAAGCGATTATTAGCATTGACCCATATATTGTAAGCAAATACCTTTGACTTTAAAGGCTGAGATTAAAACCAATTCTCATAAAACCAAGAATTGAATTAAAGATGAAAAGGCTATTAATCACTTCACTGTGTTTGATGTTTGGCTTATTATTAAGGGGGCAAACATTTAATCCTGTCGGAACAATCGTTTCACCTGGAAATAACAACGCTGTAACATTTTGTGCATCCGATGAAATGACTAAACGTTTGTATAAGAACATTCCCTCCAGACAAACGAAAATGGATGCTATCAATGCAGGGATAAATTACCAGTCAAAAGGAGGCATGAACAGCTCCACATTAGGAACCATATATACAATTCCTGTTGTTGTACATATTATACACAATAATGGGCTTGAGAATATTTCTGATGCACAAGTCATCCAGGGTATACAGGACCTCAACGATGGTTTTGCCAACCAGGGCCCTTACCAGGATGTGAATGGGGTGGATGTAGAAATCGTATTCTGCATGGCAGAAAGGGATCCCAATGGCAATGCAACCAACGGAATAACAAGGGACATAAACTCATTGACTGATATGATCATGGAAGATGATGACATTACCCTTAAAGACATTAATAGATGGAATCCAAATGATTACCTGAATATTTGGCTGGTTAAATCCATTACCTCCTTGTCTTCTGGGCCTGGGGTCGCTGGATATGCTTATTTCCCGAGCTCTCACGGCCAGCCAGA
>DTSC01000284.1:8724-9249 GCA_012965625.1 Flavobacteriales bacterium
GTGGTAATTCTAGTGTACACATTCATGAAGCAGGACATTATCTTGGACTATACCATACTTTCGAGGGTGGATGTACTAACAATGATTGCTTAAATGATGGAGATCGGGTTTGCGACACGCCTCCGGATAATTCAACATCAAATGTTTCATGTAATGCAATTGTAAATACTTGTTCAACAGATGATGATGACCTGTCTGCAAACAATCCCTTCCGTCCAATTGCGAATGGGGGAATTGGTGATCAAAATGATTTTATTAAAAACCACATGGATTATGGTGATATTGCTTGCCATAACTCTTTTACAGATGGACAAAGAGACAGGATGCGAACGGCCTTAACGACATCCAGATACTCACTATTGCAGTCTAAGGGTTGCGTCTCTCCATGTAATGATCCAATGACCATTTTATTCACAACAAGTGCAACAGCTGTTACCATTGGATCAAATGTAAATTTCAACAGCACATCCACCGGAAACATTAGCAGCTATGATTGGTCAATAAACAATGTAACTTTTGCTTCTA
>DTSC01000285.1 GCA_012965625.1 Flavobacteriales bacterium
ACTACAATCTTAATGCCTTTATCCTCAAATTCCTGATCACCTTCCTTAAACGTGCTATCAAACTCAAGCATATAGCTTAATCCTGAGCAACCACCACTTTTAACACCCACACGTACAAAACTGTTATCAGGCTTGTCTGATTTAGACAATTCTTGTTCTAATTGTGCTTTTGCCGAATCTGTTACCTTAATCATAATAATCGATTTTACTACTTATACGTCAATTCCCTTATTTAGATTCATTCTAAATAAATGAAAAAATGAAAACAAATTTACTAAAAAAACCAATGAGTTCAAAAAGGGAATAGATTAATTTATGCTTTTTAAGGGCAGCCAGGACTTAGTTGATAAGATCTACTGCAATGGCAGAGGTTATATATAATAATCTTCTGAGAGAGAATGTCCTTTTACTGGTTAAGCGAAATCCGACAAAATTTGAGGTGATTTGTTAATCTCTATTTCTTTGAAGGTCTCTTTCGTTTACTATCGGAACTTTCCTTTTTTGTTTTAGCCTTGTCTGAAAGTGCTGTAGCAGGGACGAAGTAAACTTGTGATAGGTCCCTGTACTCCATTGGATTAATATCAAAATTCCTGACATTAAGCTGTAGTAAACGATAATTCTCATAATAATATATAGGCATTATGGCGGCATCATCCATGGCAATTTGATCAGCTTCTTTGTAGAGTTCAGCTCTTTTAACATCATCAACTTCTCTTAGTGCAAGGGAAAATAAGGAGTCAAAAATTGGACTTTGATAACGTACTGAGTTGATATAAGACTTGTCACTCAAATTTTCAGGAATATGAGGGCCGTATAATAGATTAAGGAAGTTTTCAGGGTCTGGATAATCAGCTATCCAGCCTGTTCTCCAAAACAATGCTTTTCCTGTTTCGTAATTTTCCAGATGCTGCCCCCATGGCATTACGTTCAGCGTAACGTCAATATTCAAATTCTCTTTCAATTGCTTTTGTATAACTTCTGCAATTTGAACATTTCTTGAACCACCACTATTTAATTGAAGGGTTAATTTTGGGAAGTTCTCACCATTGGGATAACCTGCTTCAGCTAATAATAGACTGGCTTTTTCTGGTTGAAAAGTATATCCCTGAATAGCCTCATAATCATAACCCTTGAAAGCAGGGGGGACTATTCCATAAATTGCAGGTCGTCCTTCACCTTGCAAAGTGTATGTAACAATAGATTCTCTGTCAATTGCATAGTTGAATGCTTTTCTAACCAACACCTCATTAAATAAATCACTTTTATGCAAAAATCCATAATAATGAATTGCAAGTGCGGGTGTTACCTGAAGTTCAAAACTAGCACTCTCAGTAGCATCTTCAAGTTCACCCATTACATCATCTATCATTTCAATTGGGAGTTGAAATACCATATCCAAGTTGCCCTTTTTGAATTCAAGTAACTCTGACTTCTTTTCTTTAAGAAATGTAAATTTGATGGCATCAAGATAGGGAATACGATTTCCATGTTCATCTATTTTCCAATAATTCTCATTTCTTATTAAAACTACCGCCTCACCTTCTTTAACTGTCTTAACTTTAAAAGGCCCAGTTCCAACGCAATTAGCCCTCATGTCAATGCCATATTTTTCATGTGCTTCTTTTGGAAAAGCCCAGGTAAACGGAGTGCTTAATATTTGCAAAAAGCCCGAAAAGCCATAGTTTAAATTAATTTCTAGTGTATAGTCATCAATAACTTTAATCCCAGAAACACCTTCAGCCAATGGTTTGTCGTCAATGGTAGATTGACGATATTCATCAGCGCCGACTACTCTGCCTGTAAAAACCCAGAATCCTTGGTTTTGAGGATCAGAAGTACATAGTTGGGTAAAACAGTATTTGAAATCATTTGCAGTAACTTCTCTTCCTTTTCCTCCTTCAAAGCATTCATTGTCGTGAAAACGAACACCTTTCCTTAGCTTAAAAGTAAATTTGGTTGCATCCTCATTGATCTCCCAAGACTCAGCAAGAGAAGGAATAATTGACAAATCTTTTTGATTGTATTTTACTAATCCTTCATATACTTGATTTGTGATTCTGTGACCAATAACCTCTGTTATACTTAAAGGGTAAAGGCTTCGGAAATCTTGTACTTCATTTATTCTAAATACACCACCGTAATAGACACCTCCTTTTGCTAGTTCCTGAGATTTGTCTTTTTTTTCTGGCTGGCATGACAACAATGTGCATGCAGCTAAAAATGATATTAGGAATATTTTTTTCATGCTTTTATTTACTGTAATATTTAATTACTTCTCTGCGATATTAATGGGTATCTGGCCTTTCTTTTCACAATAAGTGGTTTAACCATGAATAGAAGCCTTTCTTAGAAAAGTGCAAATATATAGATTTTAATCTAAAAAAATAAAAATAATTAAAAATCCATATCAATAAAAATAGGGCAATGGTCTGAGTGATTAACATCAGGAAAAATTGCAGCCCCTTTGATCTTTTTGTTTAAAGATTGGGATACCATATGATAATCTATTCTCCAGCCAAGATTTTTCAATCGTGCTTGTTGCCTATATGACCACCAAGAATAATGATGAGGCTCTTGGTTGAATGCTCTGAAAGAGTCAACCATGCCTGAAGAAATAAATTTATCAACCCAAGCCCTCTCTTCAGGCAGAAAACCAGAGCTGTTCGCATTTGAGATTGGGTTGTGGATGTCTATGGCCTTATGACAGATGTTAAAATCTCCAGATATGATAATGTTAGGTCTTGTTATTCGTAATTCATCAATGTATTCCTGAAAATCTTCCAGCCATTGCATTTTAAAATATTGCCTGGCATCTCCGCTAGAGCCTGAAGGCATGTACACTGACATTACTGAGATATCTCCATAGTCTGCTCTTAGTACTCTTGCTTCACGATCATATTTTTCTATTCCACAGCCATATTCCACATGATCTGGTTTAACTTTAGATAATATAGCAACGCCACTATATCCTTTTTTTTCAGCGGAATACCAGTAATGGTTATAATTCGCCTTATCAAAGATGGTCAAATCCAATTGTTCTTTCATGGCTTTTGTCTCTTGTAAACAAATGATATCTGGTTTTACAAAATTTAGCCAATCCATAAGGCCTTTTTTTATTCCAGCCCTTATCCCATTGATATTATATGAAATGATAGTAGTCACGTTTTTGTTCTTTTATGCAGGTTGCTAATTTATGGTTTTTTAGATGAGTACTGTTAACAAAAATCAGATTTATACGTTATTATTGTTATCAAAACAATAATGCAGTGAAATTTTCATCTCTTTCATATAATTTACAGAGGGCTAAAATGATTCTTAAGCCTTTTTGGGCTGTAAAGCTACAAGGAACATATATCTGGTGGCGTGGAATTCTTTCATTTTTCTTGTTGCTTGTTTTTTTGCCTTCCTTCTCACAGCCTATAAGTAATGCAAGAACAAAGACGTTTAAAAATATACAAGACACTCTTTTTTTGGACTCCCTGAGTCTTATTCCAGCCTCAGTGGAGGTTTTTGATGGGAATAACCAAAAAGTCAATATCGACAAATTTGAAGCAAAATACTCTGAGGGGTTTATTATTCTTGGAAAAGACAGATCGAGCATAATTCCTCCCATTAAAGTATATTACAAAGTTTTCCCCTATGCATTTGCAAAAGCATATAGTCACAAGGCCTTAACCAAAATTGAGCCTGACAAAACAGGCTTGTTAAATCCTTTTGTTTATACATATAAAAAAGAAAATGACGACTTTTTTAGATTGGGTGGAATTAATAAAAGTGGCAGTATATCTAGAGGAGTGTCTTTTGGAAACAACCAGGATGTAATTGTTAATTCCAGCCTGGATTTGAAATTAGCAGGAAAGGTTAGTGAAGAAGTGTCCATTCTTGCTGCGATCACAGATGACAACATCCCAATACAGCCAGATGGAAATACGCAGCAAATACAGGAGTTTGATAAAGTTTTTATTCAACTTTATGACAAGAACAACAAGCTTATTGTCGGTGACTTTGAATTGAAAAGGCCGAATTCATATTTTATGAATTTTTATAAAAAGGCCCAAGGTGCAAACTTTAGTTCAAGGAATTATTTGAGCGATCCCAAAGCAAATAAGTATCTTAATGTATCGGCAAGCACAGCAATTTCTAAAGGAAAGTTTGCAAGGAATATTTTTAATGGAATTGAAGGCAACCAAGGCCCCTATAAACTTATAGGCAGTGAAAATGAACTATATATCATTATCTTATCAGGTACGGAAAAGGTTTATATTGATGGTGAGCGCCTGGTAAGAGGACAAGATCAGGATTATGTTATTGATTATAATACTGCTGAAATCTCCTTTACGCCCATAAGATTGATCACAAAAGACAAACGGATTGTTGTAGAATTTCAATACTCGGATAGAAACTATACCAGGTCTCTTATCTTTAGCAGTGCAGACTATCATGCTGGCAGATTAAATCTTAATGTCAGTGTATATTCAGAACAAGATGCCAAGAATCAGCCAATAGACCAGGATTTAGATGTAGAACAAAAGCAGCTATTAAGTGAGATTGGTGATAACCTTGACTCAGCATTGGTTCCGAGGATCGACAGTGTCGGATTCTCTGAACTTGGTGTTTTGTATAAAAAAATGGATTCTCTGGGCTACAGAATATATCAGTTTTCACCTGACAGCGGTGTGTTCCAGGTTTCTTTTTCCAACGTTGGACAAGGGAATGGCAATTATATGCAGGATATTAATACGATAGCCAATGGCAGGGTGTTTAAATGGGTTGCTCCAGATACAATTAATGGCAGTCTTTCTCTCAAAGGAGACTATGAACCCATCACAAAACTTGCAACACCCAAACAAAATCAAATGCTAACAATCAGTGGTTCATGCCAGATTTCTGAAAGAACGAAAATATTATTTGAGGCTGCCCTAACAAACAATGATCTAAATAAATTCTCCACAAAAGATGATAATGACAATATAGGAATTGCTTATAAAGTTGGATTTCAGAATGAAAAAAAACTAAATAATGCATCAGCAAATTCCTGGAGTTTATTATCAAGTCTTACTTATGAGCAGGTTGAAAAGCGGTTTAAGCCAATAGAAAGATTCAGAAAAGTGGAATTTGAAAGAAACTGGAATCTTGATGGAAAATTGGAAGATGATCATGAGTACATTCCAGGAATTGGTTTAGAACTGTTCCAAAAGGATATTGGGTTTATTCGCTATAAGTTTAACTCATTTATTAAAGGGGAGCAGTATTTAGGAATGAAGAATCATGCTTCAATAAAACTCCAAAAAGATGGTTGGGCTACAGATTTTGCCGGCAGTTATCTTGAAACAAAAACAGCAAAAACATCCTCTGCATTTATTCGCTCAAAGGGGCGTTTTTCTAAACAGATTAAGAGGATTGTATTTGGCCTTGAAGAGGAGCAAGAGAATAACTTATTCATTGACCTTGGTTCAGACTCTCTTCTCGATGCAAGCTATTCATTTTATGATTGGACGGTATTTGTTAAAAGCCCAGATACCACTAAAAATAAAATGGGCATAAGTTATGGACAAAGGACTGATTTGAAAATATTATCCAATAGTTTAAAAGAGGCTACCCTAGCAGAAAACTTTAAATACGAGATGACTCTTTTTGTAAATGCAATAAACACCTTGAATGGAATGCTCACGTATAGGAAGCTGACGATTAAGGATAGCCTTTTGGCTTCAAATAAACCAGATGAATCACTTTTAAGTCGTCTTGAACATCGATTGAATTTGGCTAAAGGTGCCATAACCTCAACTGCCTTTTATGAAATTGGTTCTGGGATGGAGGTTAAAAAAGAATTCTATTATCAAGAGCTTGTGGCAAAGGGACAAGGGGTATATGAGTGGATAGATAGAGATTCAAATGGCATTGAATCTCTAGACGAATTTGAAATTGCAGCATTTCAATACAACGCGAATTATATAAAGGTGTTTGTCCCAACTAATGATTATATCAAAACATATTCAAATATGTTCAGTGAAGTTTTAAATTTAAGACCCTCAGCAGTCTGGAGAAATGCTACAGGACTAAAAAAATTGATTTCACGGTTTTCCAACCAAACGGCATTGAGAATAGCTCGTAAGACGACAAACAATAATCTTGCAGAATCATACAATCCATTTAAATTTGATATTGATGACACTACCCTTGTATCGCTCAATTCAACGTTTAGAAATATCCTGTATTTTAACAGAACACATCCTAAATTTGGTCTTGACTTGAAATATTTGGATTCTAGAAATAGGGCATTGTTGGTCAATGGAATAGACACAAGAGGCCAACAAATTAAATCAGCTTATTTGCGCTGGAATATAACAAGACAAATTACATGGAATATCTTGTATGCTTTAGGAGAAAAGTCCAATTATTCTGAATTTTTCAGCTCAAAGGACTATCAGGTTCACCAGGTTAATTACGAGCCAAAAATTACATACCAGCCCAATACCAAATTGAGGTTTAGCTTGTCTTATAGTAATAAAACAAAAGAAAACCTATTGCTGAATTCCGTTCTTGATACTTTGGGGGATACCCTTAGCTTTAGTGGGGGTGAAATAGCTGTCCATCATAAAATAGGGCTTGAAATTAAAAAGAATACTGTTTCAAAGGGCAGCTTTCTTGCGAGGGTTGATTATATTGGCATCTCATATAAAGACGTGTTTGATAATGATGCTGCCCAAAACACCTCTGTTGGTTTTGAAATGCTGGAAGGATTACAAATTGGTTCAAACTTTACCTGGAGCCTGTCTTATCAACAGAATTTATCAGGAAATATGCAGATGAGCATTACTTATGATGGTAAACAGTCTGAGGACATTCCTATAGTTCATAGAGGAGGAGTACAGCTGAGGGCCTTTTTTTAAAAAATCATTCCAGCCTTATGGCAGACTCACCTATATGGGTTCCATCTGCAAAAATATCGACCGTATAATTGCCCGGCTCAAAAAGGATCTTTTGAAAATAAACACAGATGTCTGCTGGTTTGTTTTGGTAATTCAACGTTCTTTTTCCACTATAAGCTAACTCCTTGCCGTTTGCAATGAAGACATTGGTGCTATCTCCACCATTTGGAAAAACAACACCGTTTTCATTTGCCACCCTTATATAAAAGTCGCGTTCTCCAGATTTGATAAGGTCATTGGCTCCAATGGTAAAGCAAGCTTTTATTTTCTCCACTTTTCTGGCTCGGCCTTCTTCACGCTCTTTCCCACCTGATCTGGCCCTAACTCCAATAATAACTAAGTTATAAAGGTTAAATTTTGAACCAATGCTTACTTTCTCAGAAAGCAGATCTTTTTCTTCAGTAAGATTTGTTGTGCGCTCTATTTCTTTGGTCAGCTCGCTTTCAACAATGGTTTTTTCTTCTTCCAAAACAATAATTGTCTTCCCCAAAGAGTCAATTTCATATAGGTAAACTTTCAGCAATCTTCTTAAAGTTTTGGATTCTTTCTTATATTTTCCAAGTAACCATTTTTGGTCTAAATTTGCCTTTTCCAGTTTTCCGAGATCTGCTAACATCTCTTTAAGTTCACTTTCTTTTTCTCGAAGCTGTTTTTCCATTTCTGCATTATCTGATGTTACAGCCTCATATTCCTTTAAAAGGGTGGTGAGCTGTTCCCTTACCTGGTCTTTTTCAGATCTTTCAGATTCGGTTATAGCCTTTTGGTCAAGAAATTGCCAGCCAAGGATGGCAGCACAAATGAAAAATACAACAGCGATAAGCTGATAAATCCTGTTCGTTTTCTTTTCACCGACAGAAGTGCTTTGGACAGATTTATCTGGCAATTCAGTGTTCATGGCTCACGTAAATATTCAATTCAGAAAAGGGGATAAAATTAGTAAAAACTAATAACGATGCCGTTCTCTTAATTTTAGTATTTGCAGTTTCTACAAATAAACTCATAGTACATTGAAAAATTGCAATTGTCTGTACATTTTATAAACAATTAAATGGGGATTCGCGACAAATGCAAATGATGGTGATAAAGATTGGCAATTCAGTTTTTTAGCTTGCCGGATTCAAAGGAGATTTGTTGCGTTTTTAAGAGTTTAATAAAGACTAAGAAACCATCTATATTTAAAAGTGCATGATCTCTATGATTTCCGATTTTATTTCACTAATTTATCCTGACATATGCTATGCTTGCGATTGTTCACTATATAAACATGAAAAATGTTTGTGCACCTTTTGCAGCTACCATCTTCCTAAAACAAATTATCATTTGGATAATGGTAATCGCCTTAGTAAATTGTTTTGGGGCAGGGTTAACATTCAATCTGCATCTGCTTTTTATCATTTTGATAAGGGAAGTAAAGTTCAAAACCTGATCCATCATTTAAAGTATAAAGGGCATCAGGAAATAGGAAAAGTACTGGGACTCATTTATGGGAAAGAGCTAAGCAAATCTGAATATTATAAGGATATTGACCTGGTAATTCCGGTTCCGTTGCATCCAAAGAAGCTAAAAAAAAGAGGGTATAATCAGAGCGATTATTTTGCTATGGGTCTGGCTAAGGGATTGAATGCAAGCTGGCTTCCTAATGGTTTGTCCAGAACCGCCGATTCTCAAAGTCAGACCCTTCGCTCAAGATTTGACCGATGGCAAAACATGAATTCAGCTTTTGGGATGCGAAATCCCCAAAAGTTTGATGGGTTGAATGTGCTGATCGTAGATGACGTGATCACAACAGGGTCAACCTTGGAAGCATGTGCAGAAGTGCTTTTGCTGATTCCCAATGTTAAGGTTTCTGTGGCGGCGATCGCTTGTGCTTAAAACCGCAAGCCCATCACCAATAGATCATCTACCTGCTTTCCTCCGCAGGAGTCTCCGAAGGGAGTTCTACGAACCTACGGACACTATGCTATAGTGGCTTCTAAGATTGTTTTTTGTTTATTCATGGTTTTGCCCTGATAGTTTCAGGGCATTGATGAATCCTTTGCACACATCAAAAGGTCAGTCAGAAGTTCCTATTAAAGAAGACGTGACAGGATTGTTATATTATGATTAATTTTATCCTGAAATTGACGTATTCTATTATATAATGAAATTTGCTGGAATAATCCTCTTTTTGTTAATTGCACGAATTGCATTCTCTCAGGAACAAGAACAGCCTAAGGGCCAAATACAGAAGGGCAGTTTCTATGTATATTGGGGGTGGAATCATGGATGGTAC
>DTSC01000286.1 GCA_012965625.1 Flavobacteriales bacterium
CCGTTGAAATCATTTGATGCACCTGGCTGAAGGTATAGACCCCATAGAGCTCCTTCACTTTTACACTGCCCTTGACAGCCGAACGAGAAAGATCATTTCTCACAAGATCTACGATCATCACGTTCTCACTACGCTCCTTATCACTTGTAGACAGGCTACGTTTCAGTTCTTCATCCAACTGATCACTTTCCCCTCTTCTGACTGTTCCCTTGATTGGTTGGGAAATAATTGTTCGGCCCATTTTTTTCATAAACCTCTCAGGACTCGCAGACAAGAGGTGACGATCACCCATACGATAGTAAGCAGCAAATGGTGTCCGGGAAATATTGTTCAGTTTTTCAAACATATGAACTGGAGAAACGGATACATTTTGAGCATAAAATTCCTGGCAAAAATTAACCTCATAGATATTTCCTTTTTGAATATGGGCTTTAAGGCCGGCAACAGATCTTAAATATTCTTCCCTGGACACCCTGCTTTTAACCTTCAGGGCATTAGAAGAGTCAGCCTCCGGCAGGAACCTGTTAATTTTTTCGAAATAGTCATCTATGGATTTACCGGCAATTGTGTCCTTCAAAAAATATATGGTCAAGTCATTTTTCTTAATACAAAACACTAATTCCGGTTGAAAAAAATGTAGCGAAGGCATTTGTATCCCATCCAGCCCTGATGACTTCATGCTTTCAATTCCATTTTTCAGGTCATAGGAAAAATATCCAAAGATCCAGTCCTTTTTAATCTCATAATAAGACTTTAAAAGATCAAAGGAACTTTGCTCTCCGCAAATAATCTCTGAATGTGCACCAACTGCTACCAAATAATCAAACCCACCAGGAACTGTTTTTGAAAATTCTTTTGATTCGGAAGAATTGCTTTCCAGGACACAAGATCTTTCAAAGCTTCCTGCCCAATGTAAAAGTTTTGTCTTGAAAAGTTCAGTGTTATTAATTCGATATTTGTTTTTGCCTCTCATCAGATACAAACTTAAAGATTATTTATACAATAGCTTGGTTTTATCAAAGTGTTTAGGTACATTTCAGCAATGAATTGCACCTTTTCTTTCTGATTTCTTGAAATAAATTCTCAAATGAAAATATTTAATTTAACGTTTTGCGGCATCGTAATACTTTTGGCTATATGCTGTTCTCACACTACATATTCACAAACTTATTACGGCAAAGAAGCTGCTGCATTAATTCCAGGAGCAGAGCTCGTGCGAATGAAAACCAATTCAAAGATTCCTGAATTTGCTCGATTTAAAAAAGGCCAGGAAATTGAACTGGATTTTTTTGAAACCTGGATTCATAAAATTTTAAAACCTGCTAATGGCTTCACTCTTGAATTACAGAAAACTGAAACGGACAATCTTGGCTTTAAGCATCATCAGTACCGGCAGTTTTACAAAGGAATTCCAATTGAATGGACAAGATATACAGTTCATGAATTATATGGGAAAATCAGGTCAATAAATGGGTCTGTTTTTAAAACATTAAATCTCAAAACGGCCATTGTTCTCTCTGGTGAAGAAGCTATTGGACTTGCCCTTGATCACATAAAGGCCACAAGCTATAAGTGGGAAATGCCTGAAGAGGAAGCCTTGCTCAAACGACAAACCAATAACCCAAGGGCAAGCTACTATCCCCAGCCAGAGCTGGTGTATATATGTCCAGAAACAAATGGGAGAAACTACAGGTTAGCCTATAAGTTTAATATTTACGCTGATGAACCATTATATCGTGCGGACATTTATGTAGATGCTGTTGATGGCAACATCTTATTTGAAAACAACAAAATACATATTGCCGATGTCACGGGAACTGCTGTGACTGCTTATAGTGGCACTCAAACGATTATTACTGATGATAATGGAGGCACATACAGGCTAAGGGAAGCAAGCCGTGGAAATGGCATTGAAACATATGACCTAAATCAGGGATCTAATTATGGGAATGCGGTAGATTTTACCGATAATGACAATTTCTGGAATAATGTAAACGGAAACCAGGATGAAGTAGCAACAGATGCACACTGGGGAGCAGAGATGACCTATGATTACTTCTTTAATAATTATGGGAGAAATAGTCTTGACGATAATGGTATGGCATTATTAAGCTATGTGCATTATAATTCCGGATACAGCAATGCATTTTGGGATGGCCAGCGTATGACGTATGGTGATGGCTCTGGGAACTACAATCCTTTTACAGCGTTGGATATTACCGGTCATGAGGTTACTCATGGTTTGACCGACTTTACAGCTGACTTAGTATATTCCTATGAATCTGGGGCCTTAAATGAGTCTTTCTCAGACATATTTGGTACATCTGTAGAGTTTTATGGCAAACCAAGCCAAGCGAATTGGTTTATGGGTGAAGATATTGGTGTTACCCTAAGATCTATGTCAAACCCCAATACCTATGGTGACCCTGATACATACCAGGGAACCAACTGGGCTACCGGCACAGGAGATAATGGAGGTGTCCACACAAACTCAGGCGTCCAAAATTTCTGG
>DTSC01000287.1 GCA_012965625.1 Flavobacteriales bacterium
ACCGTGACGATGCATATCTCCTGCACCAGAGCTGAGATGGGGATCAAAACATCCACTGAATCCATGCAGCCATTGGTATCGCTTACAGTAAGGGAATAAGTGCCGCCAACAAGGGCAGTATCTGTTGAGCTCGTGCCTCCACTGGTCCAGGTATAAGTATAAGGCGATGTACCGCCAGTAACTGCTGCTTCAGCAGAACCATCTGACTCGCCGCAAGTTGCATCGATAATGCTTAAGCCTATGGATAATGCAGAGGGTTCGGTGATGGTAATAATGTCTGAAGTCAGGCAGCCATTAAAGTCCGTAATGTTTACCGTATAGGTGCCCGCAAACAAGCCAACTGCAGTAGCATTGACCTGGCCGTTGTTCCACAAATAATTATAGGGTGCCGTTCCGCCTGATACCGTTACTGTTGCTATGCCGTCTCCCCCCCCATAGCAATTCACATCAGAAAGGCTAATGACAGTTGTTAATACGGTGGGCTCTATTAGGAGTACACTGTCACTCAAGGAGGTTCCACAAGAATCTGTTACCGTTACGATATGCATTCCTGGACTGAGGCCTGAAACATCTTCCGTGGTGGCACCTGTAGACCATGCAAATGTTAATGGCTGCGTACCACTAATAACTGAGAGGTCAACAGAGCCATCGTTAAAACCATTGCAGGATATATCCATAGCAACTAAATTTAAATTCATGCTTGAAGGACCTCCAACAACAACGGAATCAATAATAGTAGCACCACAAGAATCAGTCAAAGTAATGTAATATGTGTCCTCTGCTAGATTATTTAATATTGCTATTGTATCTCCTGAAGGCATCCAATTATATGAATATGGAAGGGTTCCACCACTAGCATTAACTGAGGCTGTTCCATCATTGCCAACCATGCATGAAACATCTGTGCTGCTGGTGGTTGCGGACAATGGTGAAGGTTGCGTAATAGAGATGATATCAGAAGTAAGACAGCCATTAAGGTCTGTAACATTTACGGTATAGCTTCCTGGGAAAAGGCCAATGGCGGTGCCATTTACCTGGCCGTTACTCCATAAATAATTATAGGGGCCAATACCACCACCAGCTATTACCATAGCTGTTCCATCTCCCCCACCATAACAATTTACATCTGTTCCTGTCATAGTTGTTGTTAAAACTGCTGGTTCAGTAATTATAATCGAATCCGTTATAGTGTTTCCGCAAGAACTTGTTACAACAAGTATATGTAATCCGGTATCAAGACCCAATATTGAACTGGTTGAGTCCCCAGTAATTGGCCATAAATAGGTAAAGGGAGCTGTTCCTCCTGTAACACTAGCCGCAGCGGATCCATCCATGTAACCATTGCAACTTACATTATCTTGAGACAATAACAAAGTCATTGCGATAGGCTCGGTTATTGTTATTATTTGTGTTGTATTCGCTCCGCATGAATCCGTAACCAATACCGTATAATTACCAGCCATTAGCCCAGAAGCTGTATCTGTAGTCTGAGATAAAACATCATTCCATAAATAATTATATGGCGGTGTTCCTCCCGTTGCGCTAACTACAGCTGATCCTGTAGCATTTCCCACACAAACCACATTTACACTTGAGCTTATGTTAGCAGACAACATGGGAGGCTGAGCAATATTTATAATGTCAGAGGTTAGGCAGCCATTTACATCTGTCACATTTACCGTGTAATTGCCAGGAAATAGGCCGACTGCAGTAGCAGTAACTTGGCCATTATTCCATAAGTAATTGTATGGTGCAGTACCGCCAGATGGCGTTACAGTGGCTGTGCCATTTCCTCCACTATAACAATTTACACTTGTACTGGTCATCGTAGTTGTTAAAACTGCAGGTTCTGTTAGAATTGCTGTATCAACCAAAACAGCAGAACATGCATCTATAATGTTTACGGTATAAGTGCCAGTATCAAGAGAACCAATATCTTCAGTTGTTTCTGAATTTGACCATAAGTACGAATAGGGTTGTGTACCACCTGAAACTGACAAGTCTGCTACACCATCATCATTGCCATTACAGCTAATATCACTTACCACAATAGTGGAAATAAGTGCTGGTGGCTCTGTAATTGCAATGCTATCAATTAGAACAAAGGAGCAACTATCTGTGATGGTAACAATATATGTTCCGGAACTTATATTGGATAGGTCTTCTGTATTGGTAGTATTTGACCAGGCATACGTATAAGGCAAGGTACCACCACTGACGGCAAGATCAGCAGCACCATTGCTACCTGCAATACATGTCACATCAGTTCCAACTATAGAGCTAGCAAGTGATGACGGCTGGCTTATAGAAATAGCATTACTTGCCAGGCAGCCATTCGCATCAAAAATATTCACTAAATGATTTCCCGGGAACAAGCTCACTGCTGTAGAGGTAGACTGTCCGGTATTCCACATATAATTATATGGTGATGTACCACCAGAAGCTGTTACTGTAGCTGTACCATCTCCGCCACCATTGCAAGTCACATCGGTACTTGACATAATCGTTGTTAGTATTGCAGGTTCAGAAATCTCAATCGTATCAGAAACACTAATGCCACATCCATCTGTAACAGTAACATAATATGTATTCGGAGAAAGGGAAGAGACATCTTGCGTAGTTGCAGTATTGGACCATAAATAGCTATAGGGCAAGGTGCCCCCTGAAACACTCAAATCAGCTTCACCATTTCCAAAACCATTGCATGAAACATCAGCATCAATGATGGAAGTTATTATTGCGGGTGGCTCAGAGATAAAAATAGAATCAACAAACATATTTGCACAAGAATCTGTTATAGTAACATGATATATCCCCTCTACAATACCTGTAATGTCTTCAGTAATCTCACCATTGGACCAAGCATACGTATATGGCGAGGTTCCTCCTGACACAGAAAGGTCTGCTGTACCATTACCTCCAATACATGTTGCATCTGTTGCGGTAATAATTGAAGAAAGTGGATCTGGTTCCGTTAAGGTGATAATATTGGTGCCAGGACAACCATTGTTATCTGTTACATTAATAGTATATGTTCCGGGATACAACCCTATAGCTGTGGAAGTAATCTGCCCCATACTCCAGAAATAATTATATGGTGGTGTGCCACCAGCAGCAGTAACCATAGCTTCTCCATCATTGCCGCCATTACAGCTTATATTAGTCCCTGAAATACTATTTGTTAGAATTGTAGGCTCCGATAATGTAATAGTATCAAGCGCCTCACAACCATTGTCATCTGTTATTATAACACTATAAGTTCCAATAGGAACATTAACAATATCCTCCGTAGTATGACTACTTGACCATTGAAAAGTATAGGGCCCCATGCCTCCGTACTTAGTAAGATCAATGCTTCCATCACCTCCTCCATTACATGAAATATTTGCTCCATCAATATCCGTTGTTATTAATAGTTCTGATTCAAACGTAGGCGGATCAATAGCTATTGGAGATTTTGAAGAAATGATAGTGGATGCAGATCCAGTTAAAGAAGCAGGATTAACTTGTGTAATTAGAGAGGAAGACACTAGAAACCCACCACCACCTTGAAAACAATCACCTGCAAAGCCATTTGCATCTGTTTTTATCAATCTGAAGTAAAATCCTGGTCCAAAGTCATTCGTGTAACCAACTGTAACATAACCACGATCAGAAGTTTGAGCAACTGAATAGCCTCCGGTTGCATCTTCATAAGCTCTTACCCAGACTGTGTCTCCCATTTCATCTGTCTTTATAAGAAACATTTCATTACCCGAACCAGAATACCACCTAGTTCCTGAAATTACAAATCCACCATCAAACTCCTGTATAACATCGTAAGCTTTATCATCTCCAGAATGGCCATAAGTTTTTGACCATATAATATCGCCATTTACATCAATCTTAATCAAATACGCATCTTCTCCACCAGCTCCAAAACTAGAAGTGTAACCAACAATCAGAAAGTTTCCATCTGCAATTTGTTTAACAGAGTAACCATAATCATCATTAGCTCCTCCAAATGTTCTTGTCCATAGGGTGTCACCATTTTCATCAGTTCGTATTACGTAAATATCGGTCAAACCAGAACCAAAGCTGGAAGTTTCCCCTGTTATAATAAATCCATTATCCGTGGTTTGCTCAATGGAATAGGCCTTATCATGCTGACTTCCTCCGTAAGTTTTAGACCACAAAAGATTTCCAATAGCATCTACTTTTACAACATACATGTCATAACCACCTGCACCAAAGCTCCATGTCCAACCGGCAACTATATAACCACCATCATTTGTTTGCTTTACACTATACCCAACATCATATGATCCTGATCCTCCATAAGCAAGAACCCATACCGTATCTCCAATTCCATTAGTTTTAATTAATAATGCCTGCGATTGGTCGTCTCCGGTCTGAATATAACCACCATCAGTGGTTTGCATTATGGTTCGCCCTCTATCTTCCGTTGATTCTCCATAAGCTCGTGACCATTCAACCACCCCATTTGTATCCGTTTTAACCACATAAAAGTCACTATTCCCAGAACCAAAACTACCTGTATAACCAGATAACATATAACCATCATCTTCCGTTTGCTGCACAGAATATGGGATATCAAACCCACTTCCTCCATAAATTTTTTGAAAATATTTTTCTTTAATATTTGCACAAGCAATATCTCCAGTTACCATCGCTACAGATGGACCAGCAGAATTAGTGTTATTTACATCACAGCCTGCAAATACATTAACACCTATTGTGGGAGAAATGATGGTTGCTGCATTATTTACAATTGTTACTGCTTCATTTTGTGTACACAAGCTACTATTGCCTATCTTATTGGTTTTAATAAGCAATGCATCATAATTTCCTTCACCGAAACTTCGTGTTCTTCCTCCAAGAACGTAACCTCCATCAGAAGATTTTAATGCACCAAACCCTTCATCTGCACCAGTTCCACCGAATACTTTGGACCAAAGTAAACCACCAGTAGAATTGATACTTATTATATATGCATCTGTACTTCCATTTCCAAAACTGCTCGTATAACCAGATATTATATAACCTCCATCTGATGCAGTTTGTATAGAATTACCAAAATCATCCAGCGTACCTCCATATGTTTTTGACCACAATAGGCTTCCAGATCCATCAATACGTATTACATAAATATCTCGACCTCCGGCTCCAAAACTCTTAGTTTCCCCCAATATGATATAACCCCCATCAATTGTTTGAAGCACATCATTTCCCTGATCTAAATCACTTCCACCGTATTGCTTTGTCCATAATGTATCACCAGATGAATTGGTTTTCACTAATAACACGTTGTTATAGCCTGACTTACCTACTAGGATAAAACCTTGGTCTGCAGTCTGTTTAATTGAATACCCATAATCACTAGACGCACTGCCATATGTTTTTGCCCATAAAGTATCACCATTGGGGTCAGTTCTTACTACCAATGCACTGTAATTGCTATTGACTCCAAAACTCCGTGTTTCTCCGGCAATTACAAATCCTCCATCATTTGTTTGCATGACATCATAGGCCCTATCAACCTGAGAACCCCCATACACGTTTGTCCACATAGTGTCACCAATAGAATCTGTTCGAACCAGATAGTAATCGTAGCTGCCAGCTCCGTACCCATTAGACTCACCACAAATAATATAGCCACCATCATTCGTTTGTTCTACAGAATGGCCTTTCTCAATTGTACCAGAACTTGCTTTACCATAAGCTTTCGACCATTCTATGCTACCACTATTATCCGTCTTAATTAAGCATGCATCGTAATAATTTGGTCCAAAAGTATTAGTAAACCCAGTCAGCATATAACCCCCATCTGCAGTTTGGATAATATCATATCCCTCTTCCAATTGAGATCCACCAAATGCTTTTTGAAAGATTATTGTAGAATCAGCAGGCGGACCACTAATGTTTAGGATATAATTACCACATCCACTATAGCCCTCAATAGTTACGTAATAGGTACCAGCTGTAATTGCTGCAGTTACCTCAGACCGAGTGCTGCAGAAGTCATCATTATTGCCGATATCATTGGAACACAGAGATGATCCAACATATATCCATGTATCAAATGAAGAACCACATAAAGAAAAAGTCCAGGTTCCAGAAGTGAGGATATTAACCTTATAGATATGTTCTTCCGTCGATTGGAGCGAACAATCATTCCCCGCACCACAGGTGCTTCTAAGAGGGCTGTTATATGGTGCAAGCACTAAAAAATCATTTTGAGCTTCCACAAAAAATGGTGCCGTGAGCATCAAAATGACTAAGGATAAAGTTAATTGACAATTATTGATTTTCATAATTCATTATTTAAAAAATATACCATAAATATATTGCTGCCTTGCTCCCCAGTGCCAGTTTCCATAAGCTACCGGATAGGTATTGTAGGCATTCAAACCAGAATCTGCTCCAATAATATAATTCTGACTATACAAATTGAAACTAAACAACAAAAGAAATAAAGGCAACAAAGCGAATTTTCATCAAAATAGCAATTTTTATTGAAGTAGTTTAAGCATCTAAATTATTGTGGCTACTAGTAGCGATTAAAGGTAATTAAAATTCTAACCAATAATAAAATAAATCCTGTAAATATTCGTCTATTTTGATATGTAATTCTCAATTTTTCTTAAACCAATAAATCAAAAATTTCGGGTTTGTCGTTTAAATAAATATTGCTGAAATTATGTTCTTCCATTCTGCGCTGTAATTGAAGATGTCCCTTTGGCTCAGGAAGTTCTATCCCAACTAATACAGAACCTTTTTCCTTCCCGGTTCTTTTGATGTATTCAAAATGACTTATATCCTGGTGAGGCTCCAGTACATTTACCACAAACTCTTTTAATGCACCTGCTCTTTGTGGAAACCTGACAAGGAAGTAATGCTTTAAGTCCTCATAAAGAAGGGAACGTTCCTTTATCTCCTCCATTCGGGTTATATCATTATTTCCTCCACTTATAACACATACAATCGTCTTATCCCTTATTATTTTCTTTAATTGACTAAGGGCTGCAATGCTTAATGCTCCTGCTGGCTCTAATACCAGCCCTGCCTTATTATAGGTCTCCAAAATGGTTGTGCATACTTTTCCCTCTGGAATTGTAATATGTAGTGCAATCTTATCTTTTAGAATACCAAAGGTCGTACTACCTATGCATTTAATAGCGGCTCCATCCACAAAAGGATCTACCTTGTCTAAGCAAATGGGCCTACCCACCTTCAGGGCTGCTTTAAGAGAAGGTGCTCCTTCAGGCTCAACTGTTATAAGCTTGGTTTCAGGCGATAGTTTTGAAAGAACTTGAGCGATCCCAGCTGCCAGGCCGCCACCGCCTACTGGTACAATAACATAATCAGGAACAGAAGTGGATTGTTGCAATAGCTCCAGTGCTATTGTTCCCTGCCCAGCTATTATTTCCGGATCATCAAATGGAGGTATAAACGGAATGCCATTTAAATCCACATGCTTTAGCGCCTCAGCTAGTGCTTCCTCAAAGGTGTCACCTATAAGGTGTAGCTTTATTGATCCTCCTCCAAACATTTTCACCTGCCCGATCTTTTGAGCTGGAGTGGTCGTTGGCATAAATATATCAGCCTTCATCTTCAGTAAGCGGCTGGCATGCGCCACTCCCTGGGCATGATTCCCTGCACTAGCACATACAACACGCTTAACCCCCTGAACACTCCGGAGTTGCACCATCTTGTTGTATGCTCCCCTGATCTTATAAGATCGCGTTTCTTGCAAATTCTCTTGCTTGAGAAAGATATCGCAGTTAAATTGCTGTGAAAGAAGGAGGTCTCGTTTCAACGGAGTTTTTAATGCAACCCCTTTTAATCTTTCCTGAGCTTGAAATATTCTTTCAATAAATGATGTTCCTAATTCAGTTGACATAGATCTTACTATTATGGTCGCAGTGACCTGACTACCTTTCCTGTTCTCCACATTTCACTTTTCCGAATCTCCGAAAGCTCTTGTTCCAATTTTTTCCGGTAATTGGGATTGCTCCCCTCTTTTAGTACGTACCTGGCTTCCTCGCCCGAAACTACCCGGCCATATAGTTCTTCAAACAGGGGGGTATTCACTTCTCTAAACCGGTGCCTCCAATCTAATGCTCCTCTTTGCGCAGTTACAGAAGTATTTGCATACATCCAATCCATACCATTCTCCGCTACCAACGGCATCAGGCTTTGTGTTAGCTCTTCCACGGTTTCATTAAATGCTTCTGAAGGAGAATGGCCATGTTTTCTTAAAACATTGTATTGTGCTTCAAAAAGACCGGCCAGTGCACCCATCAATATCCCCCTTTCACCAGTGAGGTCAGAAAATACTTCCTTTTGAAAATCTGTCTCAAAAAGGTAGGCCGAACCAATGCCCATTCCCAAAGAAAGTGTTTTACTAATTGCCTTACCCGAGAAATCCTGGTAGACTGCATAGCTGGAATTGAGGCCTTTCCCTTTCAAAAATAATCTTCTTAAGGAAGTGCCTGAACCTTTCGGTGCAACCAAGATCACGTCTATTTCTTTATCGGGAACGATTCCTGTAAGATCGGAATATGTTATTCCAAATCCATGGGAAAAGTACAGGGATTTACCTTTTGTTAGATGTTTGGATACCATGGGCCAAGCGTTTAATTGTCCGGCATCAGATAACAAATACATCAGGATGCTTCCTTTTGACGCTGCCTCTTCCAGGGAAAACAGGGTCTTCCCTTCGATCCAACCATCAGCAAGGGCCTTTTCCCACGAAGCACCTCCCTTTCGCTGGCCCACGATTACCTCAAATCCGTTGTCTTTTAAATTAAGAGCCTGCCCGGGCCCCTGTACGCCATAACCAAGGACGGCTAAGGTTTCTCCTTTAAGTGTTTGTCTTGCCTTGTCAAGTGGCCATTCATCTCTTGTTATTACATTCTCCTGTACATTTCCAAAATTCATTATTGCCATTTTCTTTTATTTTAATTGTGGTTAATATTTGTTTTTTCTTCCATTTCTTTTAAGTATGCTGAAAGCTCTTTCATGGGTCTCGTTATAGCAACCCTTCCTGACCGGGCAAATTCAAGCACCCCTAAAGGCTCCAGATCCTCAAAAAGTGCTTGCGTTTCCCAATGATGGCCCGTTTTTTTCAATAACTGAAAATGGCAATAATGAATTTTGG
>DTSC01000288.1 GCA_012965625.1 Flavobacteriales bacterium
ATTGTGTCTTTATAGCAATTCACGGAGATCCGGGAGAGGATGGCAAACTACAGGGCTATTTTGAAATGCTGAACATCCCATATACTGGTTCAGGAATCCTTGCCTCTTCACTTTCCTTTGATAAAGCCGCCTGCAAAGTATTCTTAAGCAGTACAGAAGTATTACTGGCTCCCTCTATTACAATATCAAATACAGCAAAGATTGAAGAAAAGGAGATCCTGGATAAAGTGGGATTACCTTGTTTTGTAAAACCAAACAAAGGTGGGTCGAGCTGCGGTATTTCAAAAGTCAAAGAAAAAGAAGAGTTGATTCCTGCTATTGATCTTGCTTTTAAGGAAGATGCAACGGTAATGGTTGAAGCATTTATTGATGGCAGGGAATTGACATGTGGTGTATTTATCAACAATAACAATATTGAAACACTTGGTGTAACAGAGATTATTCCAAAGAATGAGTTCTTTGACTATGAAGCAAAGTATACAGAAGGGATGGCAGAAGAGATAACTCCGGCTGACATTCCGGCAGCTATTGAGTCTGAGTGTAAAGAACTTTCAATCATGATGTATAAAACACTGGGTTGTAATGGCATCGCAAGGTTTGACTTTATCCTCAGCGAAGGCAAACTAGTCTATCTGGAAGTAAATACTGTTCCGGGATTAAGTAGCGCAAGTCTAATACCTAAACAGGCTGATTATGCCGGCTATTCTTTGCAAGAGCTATTTACAAGCACCATACAGGAAGCTTTAGGATAGCTCAAGCCCATGCAAATAATTAGCTAGCTCCTTAATGGCTATGCCTCTGTGACTGATCTCATTTTTTTCGATAGAGGACATCTCTGCAAAAGACCTATTAAATCCTATAGGTTGAAAGATCGGATCATAACCGAATCCTCGACCACCTCTGGATTCACATAAAATTTCACCTTGAACAAAACCTTCAAACAGATTTTCTTTTCCATCGATAATTAGGGAAATAACAGTCCTGAATCTGGCAGCCCTGTTTTCACTACCATTCATTTCCTTTAGCATTTTATCGACATTGTCCTGGAAAGAACAACCTTCCCCAGCATACCTTGCTGAATAAACTCCCGGCTGACCACCCAGGGCATCCACTTCAAGACCGGTATCATCAGCAAAACAGTTTACCTGGTATTTATTGCTGATATAACGAGCTTTTTGGGAAGCATTCCCTTCAATGGTATCCTGTTCTTCTGGTATCTCTTCATGGCAATTGATAGCCATGAGATTTGAAAGCTGAAACTGTCCGCCAATAATCTGCTCCACTTCCTGGAGTTTATGCTTATTATTCGTAGCAAAAACTAGTTCCATAATATGAAATTAACAGATTATATCCTGAAAATACATCTTAATGGACGATAAATGATTTTATGAAAGAGTTGCCGAGATATTCAAACCGCAAGTTATAGATCCCTCGTCTGATCAAAGAAGCATCCAGGGTCATCTGATTCAAACCTTTGATACCCATTCCTGAGAAGGCAGGACCAATAAAGGAGCCTTTCTCATCAAAAATATTCGCCTCTATATATTCAACATCGGGCAATACAAACCATATATTCAAGTCGCCAGAAACAGGGTTTGGAAACAAGTCTATAATGGTAAAGTCATTGTTACAAGCAAGGCAAATCTCATTATTGGAAAGATTAATATCAATAGTGTTGTTTGGATTCTCGGCCCAAACACACACATAATTTACAGAACCTTCACTATTTATAGGAAATGCCACATTAAAAGTATAAGTCTCCAGGCTCTTTGGCCCCAGAAAGCCTGTCCATTGTTCCCGGATAGGATCACCACCCTCTACTCTTACAAATAAATCCAGAGACGTCAATTCCCTCGTGCCCAGATTCAAAATATTAATGGTAATATCTTCAATAATATCAGGTTCACATTCTATTGTCAAGCCTGAAATTCCAATATCCACTGAAGAAACTTGGACGTCTACAGATTTAACAATTGAATCCAAACAACCAAATTCACTTGCACCTACCAATGTAATTGGGTACACAGAGGTGCTTGAATAAGCATGAGCTGGATTTACGATAGTATCAATAGATGAAGAATCACCATAATTCCAGGAATAAGTACTGCCATTGATGGTATTATTGGTAAAGCTGACAGACTCACCTGGATTAACTCCAAACTTCGGAGAGAAGTCAAAGTCCACCTTGGGCAAGGAGTGTACAGCAATATTCTTAACTACAGAATCCTGGCAGCCAAATCTGGTAGTGACATAGAGAGAAACTTTATAGGAGCCAGAATCTTGGAATGTAATGCTTGGATTTCTCAGTGTAGAAGTTTTAAGTGTGTCAATCTTCCAGTTCCATAGAAAAATGCTATCACCCACTACAGTAGATATATCAGTAAACTGATGATCTATTCTATAACATGGATCTGTTCCAGAAAAATCTGCAATAACGGAGATTGGCACCACCGTAACGGAATCTGAGAATATTGCAACGCATCCATTTGTTGACTGAACG
>DTSC01000289.1 GCA_012965625.1 Flavobacteriales bacterium
TGTGCAGTGGATATTATTAATCAAGGAAAGGTCCACATTATCGAGCCAGAATTAGATATTTTGGTTCGTGAAGTAGTAGGAAAAAAACGATTAAAAGCAGTAGTAAAACCAGAAAAGGCAGATGTATTTATGGTGGCGGTACCAACGCCTTTTAAAGGTGATTATGAGCCAGATTTGTCTTACATTGAGTCTGCAGCAAAAGCAATCGCATCGGTGTTGGAGAGAGGTAATTTGGTTATTTTAGAGTCGACATCTCCTGTTGGGGCTACGGAGAAAATGATGGAATGGATGAAGATAGAGCGACCAGATCTATCTTTTCCAGAGTTTAACAATAATGATTTGCAATATGATATCGCTGTAGCACATTGTCCAGAACGGGTTTTACCAGGTCACGTGATTCGAGAGCTAGTAGAAAATGATCGAATTATTGGTGGCGTAACAAAGCGATGTGCTGAGCGTGCTCGAGAGCTGTATAAAATTTTTGTTAAAGCAGATTGCTTGATAACAGATTGCCGAACAGCAGAACTTAGTAAGCTAGTTGAGAATTCCTTTCGAGACGTTAATATTGCTTTTGCTAATGAGCTATCTTTAATTTGTGATAAGTTAAATATCAATGTTTGGGAGATGATTAAACTGGCAAACAGGCATCCTCGTGTAAATATTTTACAGCCTGGTCCTGGTGTAGGTGGGCATTGTATTGCTGTTGATCCATGGTTTATTGTTAATTCTGCACCAAATGAAGCAAAGTTAATTCGTACCGCTAGGTTGGTTAATGACAGTAAACCGCTTTTTGTTTTGGATAAGATTAATCAGGCAGTTCAAGCTACAGGGAAGGATATATCTGAGATAAGTATTGCTTGTTTAGGTTTAGCTTTTAAACCAGATATTGATGATCTTCGGGAAAGTCCAGCGTTAAATATTGCCAAACAGATATATTCGATGAAGTTTAAAGAAGTATTGCTTGTTGAGCCAAACATCAGTCAAGCGCCCAAAATATTCGGAACTGATGTAAAAATAACCTTAATAGGCGACGCATTAAAAGTAGTTGATATAGTTGTGTTATTGGTTGATCATACTCAATTTAAAGCTATGGATCTGAACCTCTTATCTGGAAAGCAGATAGTGGATACTCGGGGTATCTGGTCTTGAGGATACTTTTTTTAACAGATAACTTTCCACCAGAAGTAAATGCGCCTGCTACACGTACTTTTGAACACTGTCAGGAATGGATAAAGAAAGGTCATCAAATCACTGTAATTACTTGTGTGCCAAACTTTCCACATGGAAAAGTTTACGCTGGATATAAAAACAAATTTTATCAATCAGAAACAGTTGATGGGATTAGGGTGATTAGGGTTTGGAGTTATATGTCATCAAACAGTGGTTTTTCAAAAAGAGTGCTCGATTATTTTAGCTTTGCCTGCATGTCTTTTTTTGTCGGAATCTTTCAAAAACACGATGTCATTATCGCAACTTCCCCCCAGTTTTTTACTACATGGTCTGGATGGGCCCTATCTAAAATTAGACGTAAGCCTTGGATTTTTGAACTCAGAGATTTGTGGCCTGAGTCAATAAAAACAGTTGGCGCAATGAAGCAGGGTCGTGTAATTGATCTTCTTGAAAAAATCGAATTGGGGTTGTATAAAAGTTGTAACAAAGTTGTTGCTGTTACTGATGCATTTAAAAATAATTTAATTACTCGAGGAATTGGAAAAGACAAAATAGAAGTTATTACCAACGGGTCGAATATGGAGTTGTTTTATCCGCGAGAGGCAGATACGCACTTATTAAACAGTTTAGACCTTAGAGGGAAATTTGTTGTCGGGTATATTGGCACACATGGTATGGCACATAGTTTGGATTTTATTGTTAGATCGATAGCAAGAGTATCCGACCCAAGCATTCATTTTCTTTTCATTGGCGATGGCGCAATGAAAAGAAAAATTGTAAAGATATCGAAAGAATTACAGTTGAAAAATATTTCATTTATAGATCCGGTTAGTAAAGACGAGGTTCCAAGGTATCTCTCTATTATTGATATCTCATTAGCCCCCTTAAAAAAAGATGATAATTTTAAAACTGTCATTCCATCTAAAATATTTGAAAGTTCTGCAATGCAAAAACCTACTTTATTGGGAGTGCAAGGCCAAGCGCAAGAGATATTAGATAAGTATGGTGCAGGCATTTGTTTCGAGCCAGAAAATGAAGTAGATTTTATTGAAAAATTATCAATACTTAAGAATGCTAGTTTTTATCAGAAATGTCAAGATGGGTGCGCAGATTTGGCAGCTGACTATGACAGGAAGAAATTGGCAGATAAAATGTTAGATGTTATTGTTAAAATTGTTTAAGACCATATTTTTTTGTAAATGTCACTGATTTACAAATGTATTATCATTCGATAGTTTTAGTTTTAGTTTTAGTTTTAGTTTTAGTTTTAGTTTTAGTTTTAGTTTTAGTTTTAGTTTTAGTTTTAGTTTTAGTTTTAGTTTTATTC
>DTSC01000290.1:0-2522 GCA_012965625.1 Flavobacteriales bacterium
TAAAACCCACTCTTACGGAGCAGGTTTTGATCTTGTCGGGATGGGGAGATTGACTTTTACTCTGTGTTACCTGATGGTAATAAGCATTGTAATTAAAAAAGCACCGATCCCGATCCGCTTGCGGATCGAGGATCCTCGATTCAATGAATCGGGAAGCACCGCCAAATTACTTAAGCAATAAAGGTAGAAAATTATTGGGATTTACGAATGAAGGAATTATTTTTGAAAATAAGATTAACGGTTACACTAAAAAGCGTTGCCATCCCACGGGGTGGCTATGTTTTTTTAGCGAGTGTTGTGCGCACGTTTTAATTATTGTGTTAAAATCTTTTGAATTTCTATTATATAGTCTCGATTATCTGTCATTCCATTATGTCCTTGTCCGTTTAGTGTAATTAAAGTGTCTTTCTCTTTGAATAGTTCTTTAAGTTTTAATGAAGAACCATAGTAAATTACTTCATCTTGATTACCATGAAAGATAATAATTGGCATTTTACAATTCTTAATGAATTCATTTGTTTTTAATTTATATTTCAAGATAAAAGTCGGTATAATTGGAAATGTATGTCGCATCATATCTGTCAAACTATAAAATGGTGCTTGCAAAATTAGCAACTTCGGATTATTTGTACATGCAATTTTAGAAGCAAGTCCTGTTCCAATAGAATAACCTAAAACTATAATTGAATCCTCGTTGTATATATTTGTCAATTCGTCATAGACAGTTTGTATATCTTGAAAAAGTTGTCGTTGCCCACTTATTGAGCCTTCGCTTTTCCCAAAACCTCTATAATCCAAAATAAAAACGTCATAATTCAAGTCAGTGTATGTTTTTGCAACTTCTCCCCATGAACTTAAGGAACCTGCATTTCCATGTAAATAGAAAATAAGCCCTTTTGAACTATCTGCCTTAAATAAGAGCCCATTAAGAGTAATTCCGTCAATTGTCCTAACATTAAGTTCTTCAAATTTTTGGTCAAAACCGAATTGATAATTTTTGTTCAACTTTTGAGGAAAGAAAATCAGTTTTTCTTGAAACAAGAATAGAAGTCCAGGAATAATAATGAATAGAACCAGTAAAAATTTCAATATTATCATAAGTGCTTTTTTCATTGTGAGGCTTCTTTAAAATGATGCACAACGCAGTTATAAACGCCATTGCGTTTATATTTCTTCTATGGCTTCGGGTTGAGTGGTCATTTATTATTCCTAAACTTCTCCTTCAACCTCTTTCAATTTCCACTGTTGCACGTTAACTTGGTCTTTAATGATATCCAAAGCCTCTATAGTCATCCTCTTAACCGCCTCGTTTGATTGTTTATCTTGTTCTTCAGTGATAAAGGCTTCCATGGCCCTGTCCGTAATATCCTGTATGAGTTCATTGTTTCTCGGTGAACCCAAGTCCTGAAATGCTTTATGAACAACCTGTAACACAATTTCCCGAACCGTTTTCTCAATTGTTGTGAGAACAGGTTTCCCGAATATAGGTATCTTCTCAATTTTATCAAGCTCTTTATTGTTCTCAATCGCCTGGCTGATGGCCCCTTCAACATACTCATCAATTTCACCCTTGTAAGCATCGTAGTTGTCCATAGCCGTCTTTTGTACCCGACGTGAGAACCATTTTGCAATAACGTCCTTACGCGGGAGCAACACCTCATCGACGATCTTGTCGATTACAGGTGTGCCTTCACTAATTTCATCCTGCATCCCCTGAATCACGTTAACCACAACTCGATCGGATACTTCCTCGGTTAGGATATCCTTGTATTTTCGGTATTTTTTATACAAAAAGCTCTTTGTGATGTCGATGATCTTAAGCTTTTGCATCCTGTATATGATCGCGAATATGCGCAGAAACCTGAGCGCCCTGAAAGAACCAATAGGAATGCAGCCCAGTACATCGTACCAATGAATAAAGGGGTAGAAAAACCAACGATGGTATTCGTTCCTGACCACAGACACGATCCAGCGAAGAATAAATTCCACTACAAATACAGACACAAACCAAAGATCAATGATGATGAAATCTATGTGAATATTATCATTGTAGACAGTATAAAAATCCGGCAGATATTTCAGGAGCAATTCCTGAACACTCTCATAACTGAAGATGGAGTCGAAGACTATAAGAGCCAGATTTGCAATTAATATGGCAATCATGAGCAAATCCACCAGGATGATGGTTGCGTTGGGGTTGCGAATTAGTTTGCTGAACTTCATTTCATGCCCTTTTTTAACTTATTTATCAATATTTCAAATCGTGCTGTTTGAGTTTCACCATTTTGTAATTTCTGTTTTTCAAAAATAGGAAAAACTAAATTGTGTTTGTTTGGAACAATCCAAGGTCTTTCACAAATCATAATAACAATTTAATGTAATTTATGGTTGTTATTTTCAATTAATTGTCGTAGATTACTGTAATTAGGCATAAATACGTAATAATTTGTTGTTTTATACCCATTGATCAAACAATTGGTGTTGAAAGAGTCAAAAAAATTCCAAGATTAAAATCCGTTGCA